>SHZY01000239.1 GCA_009692065.1 Gemmataceae bacterium | reverse complement strand
TGCATGCGAAACCACTTCATTTCCGCCTCCCTGCGAAAAGAGCAACCCCAAAGGCTGGCCATCCGTAACCACCCACATCGCCGTTCTAACATAACCCGCAATAATCACGAACAGCGATTGTCTCATTCCGGGCCAAGCACGGTATAGCTTTCGCATGATGAATCCTCGCTTTGAATCCAGAGCAATTCCGAAACGCGGGAGCGGAGTGCAAGGAATTATGGCCTGCCCGCCATCCTTTCGCAATTTCCCACACTTTTCCTGACCCATCGCGGCTGGTACGCTGGGGGCATATTTTGCACTGCCGCTGGTAGTCGGGATGCGTGGTGGTGTGGCCGTTTTGGCGAGACGGACTGCACCTCAAGAGCGGCATGTCAGGCCATGCTACCGCTGCGGATTGCTCGATCCCAACAGGGGCTTACGCCCCCCGCTCGCCTTCAGATGCCGCCTACAACCATGAAAAAAATCCGCCGACTGCTGGTTGCCAATCGGAGTGAAATCGCCATCCGCGTGTTCCGCAGCGCTCACGAGCTGGGTGTGCGCACCATCGCGGTCTACAGCTACGAAGACCGCTTTGCCCTGCACCGCTTCAAGGCTGACGAAGCCTACATGATGGGGCACGGCGGCGAGCCGATCCGAGCCTATCTCGACGTCCCGCGGCTGATCGAGTTGTGCCTCGAACACAACATCGACGCCATCCACCCTGGCTATGGGTTTCTGTCGGAGAACCCGGCGCTGGCCCGAGCGTGCCACGAGGCTGGCGTGATCTTTGTCGGCCCGCCGGCCGAAGTGCTCGAATCGCTGGGAGACAAAACAACCGCTCGCGAGATCGCCCGCAAGGCCGGCGTGCCGATCCTCGGCGGCAGCGCGGAGGCGGTGAAGACCGCCGCGGAAGCCAAGGAGGCGGCGGAGAAGCTGGGTTATCCCATCATCCTCAAGGCGGCGCACGGCGGCGGCGGGCGTGGGATGCGCGTGGTAGAGAAGGCCGAAGACTTGGCCGGCTTGCTACAGCAGGCGCAGCGCGAAGCCCAGATGGCGTTCGGCAATCCCGAGATCTTTTTGGAGAAGTTCATCCGCCGCGCTCGGCATATCGAGGTGCAGTTGCTTGGGGACCATCACGGCAACCTGGTGCATTTGCGGGAGCGCGATTGCAGCGTGCAGCGGCGGCATCAGAAGGTGGCCGAGATCGCCCCGGCCCCGGCTCTCGACGAAAAGATCCGCGACGAGATTCTAGGCGCTGCGCTGGCCGTGGGCCGGGCGGTGGATTATCGCAACGCCGGAACGGTCGAATTTCTGCTGAACCAAGAGACGGGCAAGTTCTACTTCATCGAGGTCAAC
This sequence comes from Gemmataceae bacterium, assembly GCA_009692065.1. Taxonomy (GTDB): domain Bacteria; phylum Planctomycetota; class Planctomycetia; order Gemmatales; family Gemmataceae; genus SIAQ01. The sequence continues at coordinate 4,273 of SHZY01000239.1, read as the reverse complement.
CCGCGCATCCAGGTGGAGCACACGGTGACCGAGGAAGTGACCGGCATCGACCTGGTGAAGTCGCAGATCCTGGTCGCCCAGGGGACGCCGCTTTCGGATCCCGATATCGGGCTCTCATCGCAGGAGGACGTGCGGGCCACCGGTTTCGCGCTGCAGTGCCGCGTGACGACCGAAGACCCGATGAACGGCTTTGCCCCAGACTATGGCCGCGTGTCGCACTATCGCTCGGCCAGCGGGATGGGCATTCGGCTCGACGCGGGCAGCGCGTTTTCTGGGGCGATCGTCACGCCGTTCTACGATTCGCTCCTGGTGAAGGTCACGGCGCGTGGCCGGCGGCTGATCGACGCGGCCCGGCGGATGGAACGCTGCCTCAGCGAGTTTCGCGTGCGTGGCGTGAAGACGAATCTACCGTTCCTCTTGAAGCTGGTGACCCATCCCACGTTTCTGGAAGGAAAGACGAACACGCGATTCATTGACGAGACGCCGGAGTTGTTCAACCTGCCGCGGCGGCGCGATCGGGCGACGCGCATCTTGACCTACATGGCCGAGGTGATTGTGGACGGCAACCCCACCGTGCGAGATCGTCCCGTGGCCACCCGCCGCGAGCCGGCCCCGCTGCCGGAGTTGAAGCATATCGGTCCGCCGCCGGACGGCATGAGGCAGAAGCTGCAGACGCTGGGTCCGCAGAAGTTCGCCTCCTGGGTGCGCGATCAAAAGCGACTGCTCCTGACCGACACAACGATGCGCGACGCGCATCAATCGCTGCTGGCCACGCGGCTGCGGACCTACGACATGGTGGCCGTGGCCGATACTTATGCCCGGCTTTGCCCAGAGTTGTTCTCGCTCGAGATGTGGGGGGGCGCGACGTTCGACACCTCGATGCGGTTCCTCTATGAATCGCCGTGGGATCGGCTGACCGAGATGCGGGAGCGTGTCCCCAACATTCTGCTGCAGATGCTGCTGCGGGCCAACAACGCGGTCGGTTACACGAACTATCCGGACAACGTGGTGCAGGCGTTTGTCCGCGAGGCCGCGTCGGCGGGGATCGACGTCTTCAGGGTGTTCGACGCGCTGAACTGGGTGCCCAACATGCAGGTGGCCATGGACGCGGTGCTGGAAAGCGGCTCGCTGTGTGAGGCGGCCATCTGCTACAGCGGCGACATTCTGGATCCCAAGCGTCCCAAGTACAACTTGAAGTACTACGTGGAGCTGGCCCGCCAGTTGGAAAAGATGGGGGCCCACGTGCTGGCCATCAAGGACATGGCCGGGCTGTGCAAGCCGGCGGCGGCGGGGAAGCTGGTCGCGGCGCTGAAGCAGGAGATCGGCATTCCGATCCATTTTCATACGCACGATACGGCCGGGATTCAAGCGGCTTCGGTGCTGGAAGCGGCCAAGGCGGGCGTGGACATTGTGGACGCCGCCATGGCGCCCCTTTCGGGAGGCACGTCGCAGCCGAACCTCAACACGCTGGTCGAGGCGCTGCGCGGTTCCGATCGCGACACGGGGCTCAGCGGAGAATATCTCGACAGCATCGCCGTCTACTGGCGCGCGGTGCGCGAGTTCTACCTGCCGTTTGAAAGCGAGACGCTGCCGGCCACTTCCGATCTGTATCGTCACGAGATGCCCGGCGGGCAGTATACGAATCTCTACGAGCAAGCCAGGGCGCTGGGCTTGGCCGATCGCTGGAGCGATATCTGCCGCTTGTATGCCGAAGTCAATCAGATGCTCGGCGACATTATCAAGGTCACGCCGACGTCCAAGGCGGTCGGCGACATGGCCCTGTTCATGGTGGCCAACAATCTCAGTTGCGACGACGTGCTGAGCGGGCAGAAGCAACTGGCCTACCCTGCTTCGGTGGTCGATCTGGTGGCGGGGCGGATGGGTCAGCCGCCGGGTGGATTCCCGCCGCTGGTGCGCCAGCGGATTTTGCGCGACGTGAAGCCGGTCGAGGGACGCCCTGGCGAATCGTTGCCGCCGGCCGATTTCAATGCGGCGACGGAGAAAGTAGAGAAACTGATCAAGCGGAAGCCGACGGGGGCGGAAGTGGTCACATGGCTTCTCTATCCCAAAGTGTTCGAGGAGTTCGTCGCCCACTACCAGGTCAACTCCGACGTGAGCCGGTTGCCGACGCCCGTGTTCTTTTACGGCCTGCAATCGGCCGAGGAAATCTCGATCGAGATCGAGCAAGGCAAGACGCTGATCGTCAAGTTCCTCACTGTGGGTCAGCCGCATCCAGACGGCCGCCGCACGATCTTCTTCGAGCTCAACGGCGTGCCGCGCGATGTGACGGTGACCGACGCGGCTTTGAAGCCCGACGCGCCGGCGGCGCAGAAAGCCGCCCCGGACGATGAAAAGCAGGTGGGGGCCTCCATGCCGGGCATGGTGGTGACGCTGGCGGTGGTGGAAGGAGAGCCGATTGTCAAAGGACAGAAGCTGCTGACGCTCGAAGCGATGAAGATGGAAACGAACCTCAGCGCTCCCTGCGACGGCCGGGTGGCCAAGATCCTAGTGAAACCCGGGAGTCAGGTGGACACGGGGGATTTGTTGATGGTTCTGGAGTGATGTGTTGTAATCACGGGTTGATATGGTCTTGTATGCCACTGGCTCTGACAGTGCGATACAGCGATTGGCTTCGATAAGGAGCATCAATGCGACTGGCGTGGCCCGATCTGGTAATTGAGCATATCTCTCCGGATGACTTTGGCGCATGGATCCTTGAGTGGGCTGGACTGATCGAAGGTCGAATTGCGCCTGCCTTCATGAACAAGTTCGGCGTGTGGTTTCTTCGCCGAGCCGAAGGCCCTGTCGAGATGCTCGATGTGTTCTCCGGCACTGTGGAGCGCGTTGCCGAAAGCTATGAAGAGTTTGTTTGCAACGTCAATGATCCCTCGTGGCAGGAGGCGTACTTGCTCTCGCCATTGGTGTTCACATTGCACGAGGCGGGCAAGATTCCCGGCGATTATCAGTGTTATGCCGTAGCACTCCATCCAGTTATGGGTGGACCGAATCCGATGGCGGGCGAACTCGTGGAACCTCGATTTGTCACGGTAATGGACATCCCGGTTTGGCAATCCTTGTGCGCGCAATTTGTCGGTCGCGGGCGAGCGTAATCTATCTGGCGTAGCCAGAGGTACGAGGAATGCAAGCCCGAATCAGAACCTGAACTTTGCGCCGGTGTCATGTCACTTCACGTCGACCTACTGAACCGCCTCCCTGCCGAGACATTCGTACGCGCCGTCGAGTGGCATGACGAGATTGGCTCCACGAGCGATCGGGCGATTGAGCTGGCCACGGCGGCCAAGCAGGAGTTGCCACTGTTGGTCATTGCCGGGCAGCAGACGGCCGGCCGGGGACGGGGGGCCAATCGCTGGTGGGCCGCCCCAGGGGCGCTCACGTTTTCGCTGGTGCTCGAGGGCACAACGCTGGGGGTGTCTGCCGATCGCTGGCCACGGCTGTCGCTGGCCACGGCGCTAGTCGTGGGGGAAGTTATCCGGCAGCTTGCGCCGAAGGCCGATGTGCAACTCAAGTGGCCCAACGATGTTTACATTGCCGGTCGCAAGGTGTGTGGCATCCTGCTCGAAGCGCCGGCCTCCGCACCGGACCGCATCGTGCTGGGCTTGGGATTGAACGTCAATAACAGCCTCGCCGCCGCACCGCCGGAGATTCGCGACACAGCGATCGCGCTGTGCGACGTGATCGGGGACCGTCCCAATTTTTATCTAAGCAGCAGTGATATTATTTTGCAAAGCAAAAATGGGACTGTCCCCTTAGGTACCGAGCAACCCCTGGATCTGTACGACGTACTGTGCAGGCTTCTGATTGGCATGGATCAGGAATTGAAGTTGCTGTCCCGTGACAATCTGCGACTTGCCGAGCGTTGGCAGCCCTATTGCCTGCTGGAAGGGCGAACGGTCACTTTGCGGCAGGGACGCGAAGAAATCACCGGCATCTGCGAAAGCATCGATTCTGACGGCGCTCTGCTGCTGCGCACTGCCGCCGGCACGGGACGGTTCATTTCCGGCACCGTTGCGGATTTTTGATAGGGCTGTCCGTCCTATATCGCCGCATAAATCGCGTCATGATTTGCCACAACTAACACGGCGTCAAGGACTTAAGACGAAAGAATCGTAAATATTCGCCGCAGGGGTGGAATTGGCAGAGAATCGATCTGGCGGAGATTGACCGGATGTTCTATTCCAGAGCATTATGAGTGCTTTGCTTTTGGAACGGAATCCAGTTGACGAACAACTGCAGTCGCGGACGACTGTGGTGC
>SHZY01000066.1 GCA_009692065.1 Gemmataceae bacterium | reverse complement strand
CAGTGGTAGCGATCCACAGCCCTTGCTCTTCGCGTTTTCGTTTGCCCAGAGCCATCGTGACTCCTTGGTCTTCGGTACGTTGATATCCCCAACATCTGGGCAACAGCATACCATGCCTGTCAAGAGGCGTTTTTCAACGGGCTGCTAGCTTTCCTTGTTGATTTTTGCCTCGCCACCTGTTCTCATGGCTCTAACTGACGGAGATCCAGCCATGCGCCTCGCTGTTTTGATTTGTGCCCTGCTCACCTTCGCACCTCGAGCGTCCGCCGACGCCAACGTGCACATCCAAGTCCTAAAGTCCGGCGGCATCGCCGTCTTCCGCCCCGGCCTCAAGCAGCCGATCTTTGCGTTCAACGCGCCGGAGGACGGCCGACCTTACGTCCATCCCATGCTCGCCCCCGATGGCGCCGGCATCCTCACCGAGTTCAGCCCCGGCCACCACAAGCACCAGACCGGCATCTACGTCGGCTTCCTCAAGGTCAATGGCCGCGACTACTTCCACAACCGCACCGCCGACCACTTCCGCCGCACCGCTTTCAAGCACGCGATGAACTCCGAAGGGGTCGCCTTCACCAGTGCCTATGAGCTTCTCGACAAGGACAAAAAGCCCCAGCTCGTCGAAACGCAAGCGTGGGTCTTCCGCGACTTCACCAAGACCTACTCAATCGACCTGACGCTAACGCTCAAGGCCCACGCCGATGTCACCTTCGACAAGCACGACTACGGCGACCTCTTCCTCCGCATGCCGTGGAAGAACCAACCTGATGCGAAAGCAATCAACAGTGAAGGCCTGATCAATGGCAAAGCCGAAGGCCAAAAGGCACGCTGGATCGATATCGGCATGACGGTCGATGGCCGCAAGGACGCCGCCCACATCGCCGTGCTGTCACATTCGCCCGCCCTGTGGCGCGTGGACGGCCAGCTCGGCGTCGGCCCCGCCCCGAGCCGCGCCGGCGCGTGGAAAATCGCGAAGGGAGAAAGCGTGACGTTGCGCTACCGCTTCCTCGTTTACACCGGCGATTTTCAACGTGATCAAGTGGAAGCCGAGTCGAAAGCGTTCAGCGCCATAAAATAATCTCGCCACACCCGCAGCCGAAAGACTGCGGGATAACTCGTACACGGAGACCCCATGCGACGCTATTCCGTACTCCTTCTCGTCGTCCTCATGGCCCTCCCCCTCGCGGAGGCCGGCCCCACCCTGTTCCTCGTAAAGGTGCGTACCCGCGCACTCGTGAAATCGGACAAGGCAGACACCTATATCCAACAGTTCGCCGACAGGGGTCTCCCTCTCAAGCACACCGCCGTCATCGTCTGTGACATGTGGGACACGCACCACTCGTACAACGCCGTTCAGCGCGTCGTCGAGATGGCCCCGCGCATGAATGAAGTGCTCGAAAAGTGCCGCTCCATGGGCATGACCATCATCCACGCCCCGTCGAGCTGCATGGCCGCGTACAAGGATCACCCCGGCCGCAAGCTCGCCAAGGAAGCGCCGACCGCCAAGAACCTGCCCAAGGACATCGGCGCCTGGTGCCACATGATCCCGGCCGAGGAAAAGGGCAAATACCCGATCGGCCAGAAAGACGGCGGCTGCGACTCCAGCGCCGCCGACCAAGAGAAGCACAAAGCTGCCCTCATCAAGATGGGCCGCAATCCGGGCGGTCCCTGGAAATCGCAATACGCCGTCCTCAAGATTCACGACATCGATGTGATAAGCGACTCCGGCGTCGAAATCTGGAACGTGATGGAAGACCGCAAGATCAACAACGTGATCGTCCTCGGCGTCCACACCAACATGTGCGTCCTGGGCCGCCCGTTCGGCCTGCGCCAGCTCGCCAAGAACGGCAAGAACGTCGTCCTGATGCGTGACATGACTGACACGATGTACAACCCGAAATCCTGGCCCTACGTCAACCACTACAAGGGCACTGAGCTGATCATCGAGCACATCGAAAAGTTCGTCTGCCCGACGATCACCAGCGATCAGATCATCGGCGGCAAGACATTCAAGTTCAAGGCGGATCCGAATTAGGTGAGTAGTGAGTGGTGAATGGTAATGAGTGACAAGCCCCGGGATGAACGCAGTGATTCCCGGGGGTTCTTGTTGGCAGATCGACACGATGTCCACCCCCCTGCACATTCAATTCGACGCCGGCACCCTCGTTCTCACCGGCGGTTCGCCAGAAGTCCTGCAATCCCTCCCCGGTGTCCAGTTCGACCCGCGTATCAACGCCCATCGCACCGAAGCCCGCCACTATCGCGCCATCATCGAAACCCTGCGCGAAGCCAAGCACGAGTTCACCGACTCCGCCCGCGACTATCAGCCGCTCGCGTGCACGCTGCACGATCCGCGCACGCCGTTTCCGCATCAGCAGGAGGCAATGACGACCTGGTGGAACGCCGGCGGCCGCGGCGTCGTCGCACTGCCGACGGGCACCGGCAAGACGTTTGTCGCCCTGTTGGCCATTGCCCACGTCGGTCGGCCTACCCTCGTGGTGACGCCGACGATCCCGCTCATGAACCAGTGGTACGGCGAGTTGCTCAAGGCCTTCGGAAGCCCGGGGGTGGGGTACTCCGAACCCCGGAGTTCGGAGTACTTCACCCCGGGGCTTCTGGGCGGCGGGTACTACGACTTCCAGCCGCTCACGGTCACCACGTACGACTCCGCCTACATCCACCTCGAGCGCTGGGGCAACAAGTACGGCCTCATCGTCTTCGACGAATGCCATCACTTGCCAGGCGCCAGCTATCAATTCGCCGCCGTAGGCTCCATCGCTCCTTATCGCCTCGGCCTGACCGCGACGCCGGAACGCGCCGATGGCCGCGAGACGCTCTATCCGGAGTTGATCGGCCCCATCGTCTATCGCCGCGAGATCAAGCAGCTCGCCGGCGACTTCCTGGCCGAGTATCGCGTCGTCCGCATCGATGTCGATTTGACGCCCGAAGAAAAGGAACGCTACGATCAAGCCCGCGCGACGTATCGAGGCTTCGTCCAGGCCCGCGGCATTTCGATGGGCTCGATGCAGGGCTGGCAGCGGTTCATACAGGAGACGTGCCGCCATCCCAACGGCCGAGCCGCGTTCCAGGCCTACCGTGAGCAGAAGCGCATGGCCGTCGCGGCCCCCGCCAAGATCAACCTGCTCGACGATCTGCTGCACCGCCACGCCCTCGATCGCACCATCATCTTCACCTACGACAACGCCAGCGTTTACAAAATCTGCCGCCGCTTTTTGGTGCCTGCGATCACGCATCAAACCAAGACGCGTGAACGGCAGCAAATCCTCGATCGTTTCCACAAGGGAGACTACAACGTCGTCGTCACCAGCCAGGTTCTCAACGAAGGCGTCGATGTGCCGGCCGCCAACGTCGGCGTCATCCTGAGCGGCACCGGCAGCGTCCGCGAGCATGTCCAGCGCCTGGGCCGGCTGCTGCGCAAGCTCGGCGACAAGCAGGCCCTGCTCTATGAAGTGGTGACGCGCGACACCGCCGAGGAATACACCAGCGAACGGCGGAGGCAACACGATGCTTACGGGTAAGCTGGTCCGCGTCCGCTATGCGCGCGATCACATCGTGCCGCAGTATCTCGACGCCCACGATCCGCAATGGCTCGACGTTGCCGAGCAACTACTCGGAATCTTTCGCACGAGCGATGGGACCGCGCGCGGCCAGCTCGAAGCCGAGATCGACGACCTATTCGGCGACTTGCCGCAGCCGTTGATTCACAACGGCCTGGCGAAATTGCTGGAAGACCGCTGCGACTTCGAGGTGGAAGCGCCGCTGCCGCCCGACGAGGTGCGCGACGCCGTCTTCCTGGCGGCCGCCAAAAAGCGCCAAGCAACACTGGAGGAAATCGGGCAAGCGTTCTCGCGTGACGCCATTATCCAAGCAATCGCGACCGACTTGAAATCGAACGCCTATCAAATCGAAGCAAGCCTGTTCGCCGACCTCAAAAGCGAGCAGCGCCTGACTCGCTTTCGCGACACGACGCCGGATCGCTTGCTGGAACGCTACAACGTCGCGCTGGCCCAGGCGGTCCTGCTGCGTTCCAGCGGCGTCGAGATCGTAATCCGCGGCGAGACGCCGGCCCGCTATCGCCAGCTCTTTCGCCAGATCAAATTCCACCGCCTGATCTGCGACATTGACCTACTCCCCTCTCCCCTCCGGGGGAGAGGGGCCGGGGGTGAGGGGGGTGCGCATGCGTACCGCCTGCAACTCGACGGACCCTTGAGCCTGTTCAGCGCCACGCAAAAGTATGGCCTCCAACTCGCGCTCTTCCTTCCGACGCTACTGCTTTGCCAACATTTCGAGTTGAAAGCCAAGCTGCGCTGGGGCGCCGAGCGCAAGGACAAGGTCTTCCACCTGTCGGCCAAGGACGGCCTGGTCTCCCACCAGACGGAAACGGGCGCCTACGTGCCGCCGGAAGTGCCGATGTTCGTCGAACTGTTCAAGAAGAAAATCGCCGACTGGGAGATCAGCGAGGAGACCGAGATCATCCCGCTTGGCAAGAACGTCTGGGTGCCCGACTATCGCCTGGTGCATCGCGCCTCGGGCAACGTCGTCCTCCTCGACATCCTCGGCTTCTGGCGCCGCTCCAGCGCCGAACGGCACCTGGCGATGCTGCGCGAACACGCCGGCGCCCCGTTCATCCTGGCGATCTCCGACCAGCTCAACGTCGAAGAAGGCGAGCTAGAAGGCCTCCCCGACAACGTGGTGCGCTTCCGCAACATGCCGTTGCCGGAGGAGGTGGCGAAGCGGGCGGAGAGACTTGTGGGAGCGTAAGCAGTTTATCTGAGATGGTGTCGATCGCGTGCCGTAGACTGGGGACGCTGCCAAGAAGGATCAATTTATCGTCGCCCCACGGGGTTGCTCGTCCAAAACTTCCCACTATTCGCTTTAGCTCTCTCGCGAGCTCATCGGCGTCGACGTCCTTGCGTAACCCAACCACAACCTCGACGATTTCCGTGTTGCCACGTTGCGGCAAATGCCCGAGTTCTATGCGTGGAGGGAGGAGATAATTAAGCCCAGGATCATCAGCGGGAAACAACATAAACGTGCCATCTCGACGCAAAAGCGCGAATTTGTGATCAACCATCAAGAGTTCGTTGATGATGTCAAATACCTCAACCAACGAGTATTTGCGAGGCTTGCCGTTTACATCCTTCGGACCGACGAAGGTAAAGCTGCCTTCAGGCAACCGAAAACGCCCGACGACGAGCGGCATATGCGCCTCATCGGCGAACCACTCAAGGACGCTCGCCCACGGCTTCGCACGCATATCAAAGACGATGCGCTTGGTGGTCCAATCGACGGCTTTGCTTCCGCTCTTCTTCGGCAGCGTTTGAGCGCCGGCCGTGCCCGCACAACACACCGCGCCAAATGTCGTGAGACAAAGCACCTGTAATGAGCGATGCAAGTTCATGTCGCCTCCGTTTTGCCATTGTAAGCTTCACGCTCCGCGTGAGGAATCCGTCACGCGGAGCGTGACGACTACATTCTCCGGCAGCTTACCATTTCGGTCATGAAAGAGCGATGAATGCGGGCGTGAATACTCCCTGCTTGTCAAGGTCCGTTGAGCTACCCCCCTGTTCTCGTGGCGAAACGGAAAAATGAGAATCGCAACTTACAGTAAACAAACAACTTAAATGCGGTTCCCGTTTCGCCAACTCTTGCGGCTTGCGATCACGCTATCGGCTCCCATTTCGCAAACGGCGCTTCCGGCCCCATTTGCTCCTCGATGCGCAGGAGCTGGTTGTACTTCGCGAGCCGTTCGCTGCGGGCGATGGAACCGATCTTGATCTGGCCGACGCCCGTGGCGACCGCCAGGTCCGCTATTGTTGTATCCTCGGTCTCGCCGCTGCGGGCTGACACGACGCAGCGATAGCCGGCCTGGCGTGCTTGCTCGATCACTTGCAGCGTCTCGGTCAAGGTGCCGATCTGGTTGATCTTGATGAGAATGCTGTTGGCGACGCCTCGCTCGATCCCTTGCGTGAGGCGCTGCGGATTGGTGACGAAGAGATCGTCGCCGATGAGCTGGACACGCTTGCCCAGCGATTCGGTCAGCGTCGTCCACCCGTCCCAGTCGTCCTCGGCCATGCCGTCCTCGATGCTCAGGATCGGATAGCGATCCACCCAGTCGGTCAGCATACCGCTCATCAGGGTGGCGGTCAGCAGTGTATCTTTCAGCCGATAAAGCCCGCCCTCGAAGAAGTGCGTGCTCGCGACGTCGATTGCAATGGCTGCGTCCACGCCCGCCTTCAATCCCGCCCGGCGAAATGCTTGCAAGATCATCTCGATGGCCTGCTCGTTGGAGGGCAGCTTTGGCCCAAAGCCGCCCTCATCGCCGACCAAGACGCCTTCGAAGCCGTGCTCTTGCAAGACGGTGCTCAACGCCCGATAGACGCGCACCGTCATGTGCAGCGCTTCGGAGTAAGATTTCGCCCCGATCGGCAGGAACAAGAAGTCCTGCATGTCGAGATTGCGCCCCGCGTGCAGTCCGCCGGAGATGAGATTGACCATCGGCAACGGCATACGCGCTCGGCCAGCATGATCAAGATATCGCCAGAGCGGTTGCTTGCGTACCGCCGCCGCAGCATGAGCGCACGCCAACGAAACGCCGAGGATCGTATTGGCGCCGAGGCGTGACTTGTCCGGTGTGCCGTCGATCTCGCACAACTTGCGGTCGATGCATTCTTGATCGGACGCAGCCATGCCAGCGATCACCGGCGCCAGCACGTCGTTCACGTTAGCGACCGCCTGGCGCACGCTGTTGCCCGCGTAGTCGGCCGGATCGCCGTCGCGTAGTTCGAGGGCCTCATGCTTGCCGGTGCTGGCCCCTGACGGCACCATGGCGCGGCCCATGCTGCCGCCACAGTGCACTTCAACCTCGACCGTCGGTTGCCCGCGGCTGTCGAGGACTTGGCGTGCGTAGATGGCCGTGATGAGATCGGACACGTTAAACCTCAAAGTTGTTGCCAAACCTGATCCCAGTGAGCGATGCCATCGAGCAGAATTGTGCGCCCCAGGCGACGAACGAACTCGCGATTGGCGTCCTCCGGCAAATAATCCACGGGACTCGTGCCATCGACGCGTGCCAGGAGACACACGCCGAGATGCCGAAGGCCACGACGTTCCAACTCGCGCTGCGGACGGAATGTAACGACGGCGCAGTAACCTGACCAGAATGCACGCATCAACTCGACGAAATCACTGCTGCGTTCTTTCGCGCGCACACCCTTGAGCGTCAGGTGGGCCAGGAGTAACCCCAGATCCATGGTTGGATCGCCGTAATGGGCCGTCTCGTAATCGACAAGCGTAAAGCCCTCATCCCCAGCCCCTCTCCCGGAGGGAGAGGGGAGTACGGGGTGAACCAGGATATTCTTGGGCGTATAGTCGCCATGACAAAGCGCTTCCTTGAGCGTCAGCATTTCGTCGATGATCGGCTGAATCGCGGCGACAACTTCCGGCCGGCGCTCCTGCACGCGCACGTAGAAGGGATCGACGCGCAACTGCACATACACCGTGTGATCGCGAAACGACGTGAATTCGCTGGCGCGATCCGCCGAGACCTGGTGCATCCGACCGAGCACCTCGCCCACCTTCATGGCAAAATTCACGTCGATGTTGCTGGCGAGCAATTCGGATTTCCACACTCTGGCTTCCAGCGGCGCATGACTCATCGCGTAGACGTAGTTCGCACGATCGACGTGCAGAACCTCCGGCACAACGCCCGGCAGATACGGGTGCAGCGCCTGCATCACTTCTTGCTCGCGGTAGATGCGATCCAGATCGCTGAACCAGGCGTCGCGCGTGCGCAGTTGCGGGCGCGATTGCTTGAGGACGAAGCGACGCTCAGGCGTGGTAATGCGCAAAACCTGATTGGAGACGCCGCCGCTCAAGATCTCGGCTTGCGCACGGCCGGCGTTGATCCAGCGCATGTGGCGCAGATAGTCGATCGCGTTTTCAGCAGTCAGTTCGACCATGCGGACATTCTATCGCATGAACCGCCCGCCGTTGATGTCGAGGATGGCGCCGGTCATGAAGCTCGATGCGTCGGACGCAAGGAACAGCACGGCCTGCGCGACATCGTCGGCGACGCCGTTGCGAGCAAGCGGCGTTTGCTTCTTGTAGTCTTCCATCTTGGCCGGCGTCGAGAAGGTTTCATGATGGGCCGTCGCGATGACGCCGGGCATGATGGCATTGACGCGGACATGCGGGGCGAGCTCCTTTGCCAGCGTGCGCGTCATCACCTGGAGTGCGCCCTTGGCCGCCGCGTAAACGCCACCGCCGCCGGAACCGCCGGTCTGCACGGAGAGCGACAGGTTGTTGATGATGCTGCCGTTCTTCGAAGCACGCAAGTGCGGGATCGCGCGGCGCGTGACCAGGAACGCGGAGGTGACGTTGACGTCAAAGACCTTGTGCCAATGCTCCAGACTACACGCTTCGATCGGCGTCATCTTCAAGGGTGAGCCGGCGTTATTGAAGAGGACGTCGAGTCGGCCCGTTTTTTCGATGAGTTGATCGACAATGCGATCGGCATCCGCTTCGAGCGTCAGATCGCCTGACAACAGGTGCGCCTGGCCGCCGGCTGTCCGAATCGCCAGGGCTGTTTCTTCCACGCCGGCTCGGCTGGTGTGATAGTGAATGCCGATGGTCGCGCCGGCTTGCGCAAGCAGCAGCGCCGTCGCGCGGCCGATGCCGACACCGGCGCCGGTGACGAGGGCGACGCGGTTGGTAAGGGAATGTTGAGGCATGGTAATAAGTTTATGGGGGCGCGACCCCCAGGAATCGCTGCGCTCATCCTGGGGCTTGGTGGTCACTTATCTTTGTAACCCCTGGGATGTGTGCGGTGCCAATTCCACGCGGTCTCGACGATCGCCTTGATGTCGGTGTAGCGCGGCTTCCAGCCCAGATCCTGCTGAATCTTGTCCGATGAGGCGACCAGCACCGGCGGATCTCCCGCACGCCTCGGGCCTTCCTTGATCGGGACCTTCTTGCCGGTGACGCTCTCGACCGCCGCAATCACTTCGCGCACGCTGTAGCCGCGGCCGATGCCGAGGTTGTAGTGCAAATGCTGGCCGGGTTGCAATTTTTCGAGCGCGAGCAAGTGTGCTGCAGCCAGGTCATCGACGTGGATGTAGTCGCGCACGCAGGTGCCGTCCGGCGTCGGGTAGTCCGTACCGAAGATTTCGATGTGCGGCCGCTGTCCCATGGCTGCCTGGATGACGAGGGGGATCAAGTGCGTCTCCGGCGTGTGATCCTCGCCGATCGCGCCGCTCGCATGGGCGCCCGATGCGTTGAAATAACGCAACGCCGCGAAGCCCCACTGGTAGGCGTTCGCATAATCCGCCAGGGCGTGTTCGACCGCGAGCTTGCTCGCGCCATAGGGATTGATCGGCTTCTGCGGCGTGCCTTCGGTGATCGGCATCTGGTCGGGCATGCCATAGGTGGCGGCGGTGCTGGAAAAGACGAAGCGAGCGACCTTGTGCCGGCGCAGGCACTCCATTAAGTTCAGCGTGTTGACGAGGTTGTTCTGATAGTATTTTGCAGGATTGGTGACCGATTCGCCGACATAGGTGAATGCGGCAAAATGGACGACAGCGTCGATACGTTTTTCCGGCAGGAGCTGATCGATCCGGTTGATCTCATTCAGATCGCCGACTATCAGCCGATCCGCAGGCACAGCAGCGCGATGGCCGTAGACGAGGCTGTCGTAAACCCAGACGTCGAGTCCGCGTTCCAGAAACAATTTGACCGCGTGCGAGCCGATGTAGCCGGCGCCGCCGGTAACAAGAATGTGCATATTGGTGAGTGGTGAGTGGTGAGTGGTGAGTGGTGATCGACAGCCACCACTCACCACTCACCACTCACTGCCTTAATTGGTGATGCCCTTCGTGATTCCCATGAACACATCTTCCAGGTTGACCGCTTCTTCTTTCAGCATTTTCAGGCGGAAGCCGCTCCGTAGCAAGGCCTCGGCGATGAAGCTACCGTCCTGCACGCCTTCGCCCAGCGTGACCAGCAGATAATCGTCCGCCGTCTTGTATTCTATCTCGTCGATACTGGAGATCTTTTCGAGCACCGCCTTTGCCTCGGCGTTGCGGCCCTCGCCGACGCATACATCGATGCGCGTCCGCTGGCGCACTTTCTGAATGGCAGACTGCACGTCGCCGTCAAAGAGCAGCTTGCCGCGTTCGATGATGCCGATCTTGTTGCAGATGTCCGCCAGCTCGGGCAGAATGTGACTCGACAGCATGATCGTCTTGCCCATATTGCGCAGCTCTTTGATGAGGCCTCGCATCTCGATTCGAGCACGCGGGTCGAGGCCGCTGGCGGGTTCGTCTAGCAGCAAGACTTGCGGCTCATGCAAGAGCACGCGGGCCAGGCCGAGGCGCTGCGTCATGCCGCGTGACAGGCTGGTGACGAGGGCGTCGCGCTTGTAGCCGAGATCGACGAGTTCGAGGACCTGCTCGCATTTCTTGCGGCGTTCGGGCCCCTTGATGCGGTAGGCGGCGGCAAAGAACTCGAGGTACTCGATGACCTTCATGTCGTCATAGACGCCGAAGAAATCGGGCATGTAGCCCATGATGCGGCGGATGTCCTTGGCGCCGTTGTAGAGGGAGTAGCCGCACACGGTCGCCTCGCCCCAGGTCGGCGTGAGGAGGGTGGCGAGGATGCGCATCGTGGTGGTCTTGCCGGCGCCGTTGGGGCCGATGAAGCCGTAGACATCGCCGCGTTCGAGAACGAGGGAAAGGCGATCGAGGGCGTAGAGTTCGCCGTACATTTTAGTGAGGTCGCGGGTTTCAATCATGTCGTTTGACTCTCGCTAGGGAAAGGCTACAAATTCGAAATCCGAATATCGAAATCCGAAACAAATCCGAATTTCGAAGAAAAAACTACACTCCACGGTGCGCCGGCCTGCTGTTTCGAATTTCGTAATTCGAATTTGTTTCGGATTTCGATTTTCGGATTTCGAGTTTATTTCATTCATCTGCCGGCCGCACCGGCAGGATCACGCGGATGAAGGTTTCCTGATTCATGTGCCCCACGAGCGAAGGTCGGCTTCGCCAGGCGTCGGGGAGGTCGCCGAGCCAGAGCTTGGTGGCGAGAGGTTTGGTTGCGTCTTGGGATAGTTCCTCCGCCCGGCCGGCAGCGGCACGGGTGCGGCCGACGAGAATCGCCTCGCGAGTGCCGGTGGTCGCCGGCTGCTCGAACAATTCCTCGGTGACGCGCCAGCCGAGGTCCAGGGTCCGAAACGAATGGTTGCGCACGTCGTTCTTGATATCGAAGCGTTCGTGGAACAGCATCTTCTTCACGACTGGCAGCAGATTGAAGTTCCAGGCGCGCGCGTCCGGCGCCGCCTCGTCCGGGTCGGCCCGATTTACCCATGCGGAGATCTCCACGCCCACCTCGCCGGGCTGCGATGGAAAGCTGAACTCCTTCTTCACGGCCTCACCCTTCTTCACCGACTTCAAGCCGCCCGGAATCGCATAACACCGATCCTGGTAGATCAGCCAGACATCGATGAGATCCACGCCCAGGTGGCTTTCGAGCTTGCCGGTGATTTTCAGATCCTTGCCCGCAACCGGCTTCTTGTGATACACAAGCTCGGCCGTGAAGGGCGCCGAATTCACGGGTTGTTCCCACGAAGCAGAAAACGCCTTGGTGGTCCAGACCGGGATCGGCACCCCCCTGAGGCCCGTGACGTCGTCGCTGTATTCGTAGGGTTTGCGAAAGAACCCCGACGAGCCGGATCGGCGCATGTCGTGCGGGCCGCCGCTAGGCCGGCCCAGCCAGCTCATCAGATCGACGCTGCGCACCTTGTCGGCCTTCTCGCCCCAAAACTCCGGATTTGGCTCCAGCCCGACGGTGTAATTCTGGATGCGTGGGCTCAAGATCGTGAAGAAGCTTTGGCCATAGGCGAGCACCTGCTTGCCGTCGCGGCTGGTGCGCAGATCGAAATCGACGACGTCTACTTTGTTGATCTTGAGATCGCGCCCCTTGAGCGCATACGCCGCGAAGTAGGCGATTACGCTGACGCCGAGCACGACGGCGGGAAAGGTGATCCAGGTCCATTCGAGCCGTTTGAAGACGAATTTCAACAGGAAGAAATCGAGCGGGCCGACGACGAGGATATACAAGACGATGAATAATGCGACGTAACCGAACGGGATGATGGTTACGTCGAAGTTATCGAGCTTTGCGATCAGCTCAGTGGTCAAGTCGCCGGAGGAATCACCCTTGTTGAAGCCGCCGAATTGGTTGAAATCAGCGAGGTTGTCCGGCGCCCTGGGGGCCAGGGTTTTGAGCATGGTCTGAAGAAACTGGTCTCGGCCCGATTTGTTGTTGCCCCAATCGCGGAAGCCTGGATCGTCGAACGAGAACGCGATATAGGTAATTTGACCAAGCCCATAGCGAACCCGGGCGATGACAGCGCGGCCATCATCGGCGGCGGCGAAGACTTCCCATTCCGCGGCCTGATTCTTGGGGGCCTCCAGGAGGGCGATCTCCATCGGCACCGGCCTGAGTGTATTCGAATCGAGACGCTGAAACGCCTCCTGTACCTTGCCCCACCTCTGGACGCTCGGCAGACCTAGCACGGCCAGTTCCTGGGTGTTGCCCGGCGACTTGGGGGGCACGACGGGTATCGGCGGCTGCCAGGCGGCTTCAGCTTGCAACAGGGCATGAACGAATGGCTGCCGGGAATGGGCGATGGGGATAACCAGCCTGCCGCCACGGCGCACCCATTTCGCGACGGCCGAGAGCCGATCCGGACTGTTGATGAGCGCCTTCAGGAATTCGGTGTTCTCTGTCGAGAGGATCATCAGGTCCACGCCGTTGTAACCGAACCAGGCTTCGGGCAGACGTTTGACATCGGTCTCGAACACGACCTGGCGGGCTTGATCGAAACTATTGTCAGGAAGCTCCTTCTCGTTCACGTTGGGGTTGCGACCGATCTTGCGGGCCGCGCGATGCACATCGGGCATGCGCTGCCCGAGCGTGAGATACAAGTGCGCGTTCGGTTGCATGGACCAGTAATTGTCCGACGGGCCCTTGTACTCGCGGTTATTCACGTTCAGGCGAACCTGGACCTCGTTGCTACCCCCCATGTGGCCGGTCTTGACGTAGGCAAGAAAGGTGCGAGACTCCATCGCCTTGAGGGCAACGCCAATCATTATGCGCGTGCCGACGTCTTCGCTGTCGTTGGTTTGAATTTCGAGGTAGGATTTCGGCCCTGGCATGATGCCCTCCGTGCCGCCGAAGACTTCAACGTAGACTGGCGCCCACAGTCCGACCTTGAACGCGGTCTGGTCCTCGCGCTGGTACGACTGGAAGCCGACCTGGATTTTTTTGATCTCCGGCGGCAATCTTTTATCACCCTGTGCGTGAGCGAGCGACGCGGTGCAAGCAAGAACGCATACACCAAACAAGGGGACGAAATTTCGCATTGGCAACCGCCGACCAGAAGGAATCAGGGTTTTTCCGCACGCGCACATTCACAGGGACTTTGGCCACAGCCTGGGCAGCCCGCGCCATACTTCGCAGCAATCGCAGCGTCGAGATCGACCTCCGCGATGTTTGCCAGCGTCGCCAGCCAGGCAAGGACGTCCGCGAACTCCTGGCTCTTCTCGACGGCCGAGCCGCTCCGAATTGCTGTCGCCAGTTCGCCGACTTCCTGCATGAACCACATGAAGGTCCCCTCGGCGCCGCGCCGGGCGTCCTTGGCGCCGTAGGTGTCGCGGATCATCTTTTGCAATTCGGGCAGCGTCATCCGGGGTCCTTGGGTCCTCGTTTAGCGCCCGCCCGACGGAGGCAGTTACTCCTGACTTTCCGGCGCGGGCGTTAAACAAAGAGGGGCGTGGTCACATCCCAAAAATCTTCCGCAGCCGATCAGCCTCTTCCTGCCGATTGAGCGCCGGCATCGCTTCCAGAATGATCTGCTGGCATTCGCGGTCCAGCACGTCGATCTCCAGCCCCATGCGGGCGAAACGCTCCGCCTCCGCGTGCTTGCCAAGGTCGAGATAATGGCGTGCCAGCATCTTGCGCGGCCCCAGATCATCGACATCCATCTTGGTGACTTCCTCGGCGATCTCGATCAGCTTGTCCTTCTGCTTGGTCTGCACGTAAATGACGCCGAGCAATTTGATCCAGGTAGTATCGTGCGGATCGATCTTCCGGCCTCGCTCGCAAGTCGTGGCCGCCTGGGCGAATTTCTTGCCGTCGAACTGCAATTTCGCATAGAGCTTGAGCGGCTTGGTGTCCTTGAGGTCATCATTGGCGACTGAATCGAGCAGCGAGATTGCCGTATCGGCCTTGCCGTCATCCAGGAGCAGCAGCGCCTTGACGTAGACCGCGCCGGGGTTCTTGGCGTCGTTCCGGAGTATCTTGTCGACCAGTACCCGGGCGTCTTTCTTTTTGCCGAGGAAGTAGCACTTCTCCGCAAGCTGGATCGCGAGATCGACATCGTCGGGATTCTTTGCATTGGCCTCGCGGAGTTGCTTGAGGGTCATTTCCTTGCGCGCTGGCGGGGCGGCGATGTTCTTGACTTTCTCGCCGAGGAACTCGCGATAGCCTTTCTCAAACGCCTCCTTCTTGACGTTGCAAGCTTTCTCGAGAGCGGGGCCGGTGTCGAGCCCCTCGGCGAACGCCGCCAGCATCTTGCCGATCGATTTCTCGCCGTGCGTTTTGGTCAGGTACTCCACGTAGAGCAAGCTTTGCAGATACGCCTGCTGCCACTGCAAGGGCGAGCGTGGGCGGATGAAGCCGAGCAGGATGGTATCGAGATCGAGCAGGTCGTTGGTGTTGTACTTTTCCGCGAGCAGGGCGTGCCAGCTCGGCGGAATGTGCGGCCCTTCGTAGCGGACCGCCAGGCCTTCGGTGAACCAGTGCGGCACACGGCCCTGCGTCTGCTGCAGGTTGAAGACGTGCACCAGCTCGTGCCTAATCACGCGGTTCCAGTTGAAGAGCTTCGTGATCTTCTTCGTATCGCGCGGCGACACCATGGCCACCAGCGGGCCGGTGCAAGCGCCGATCGTGTGCAGATCGGGAAGGGCAACCACACGGCCCGAAAACATGTCGTGCCTCTTGAAGATCTGAATCTGGAATGGCCCCGCAGGCCGATAGTCGAACTGGTCGGCCAGATCCTTATAGATGTCTTCGAGATAGATGGCCATGAAGTTCGCGAGAACTTCGTCGTTTTTCTGATCGTAACGAATGATGAAGTGCTTGGTCTCCTTGCTTTCGTACTTGTCAAGGTGATCGAGCACCAGCAGCGAATTGAAAACGCGTTCGTTGAACGGATCGGCAGCCTTGGCGTTCTCGAGGAATTTTCGCGCTTCGGCTTCCTTGGCACTCCGCATGTGCAACATGCCCAGGCCGACCTGTGCCTCCGGGAACTTCGGCTGCATCGTGATCGCGATGCCGTAATACTTTTCGGCCTCGCCGTACATCTTGCGATGTTCGAGCAGGCCGGCGAGATCGGTGTAGAAGGTGTAACATTTTGGATTGGTCTTTTTCACCTCCGCGACAACTGACTCGAACTGGACCATCTTCTGCTGCACGTGATAGCAGGCGGCCAAGCGGGCCAAGGTCGCTTCGTCGCGTGGATTCACCGCCTGGGCCCGGGCGAGCATTTTCAAGGTCGCATCGTTCTCGCCGGAGAACCAGTGTACGTCGGCCATCAAGCACAGCGCGGGGACATAACGCGGATTGATCTTGAGCGCGCGCTCGGCAAAACGCTCGGCGCTCTTGAACTCCATGACGGTCGCGGCCATCTGGCCCTTGGCGACCATCATCTCGGGCGCCAAGGGATTGATCGCCAGCGCCCGCTCGAAAGCCGCGAAAGCACCCGGCTTGTCGTGCTTGTCCATGTAGACACGGCCCGCCTCGTACTCGCCGAGCCAGTAGAGTTTGTCGGCTTTGATCGCGGCGCCAAAGTAGTCGCGAATGATCGTTCTGAACTGATCGGTGAGGTGCAGGGCCCGCGCTCGTTCCAGCCCGGCAAGACCGACGAGCCGCAGCTGATCGGGATCCGTGATGTCCTTGGCATTCGAGGCACGCACGAACCAGAGGAACTCCGCGTCGGCCTTTTCCGTTTGGCCCTGATCGCGATAGACATGGCCGAGCACCCAGTGGGCGAGGAAGTGATCTTTGTTTTCGGCGAGAGCCGACTGGGCCGCCTTCTCCGCCTCCGCGAATCGGCCACGCGTGTGGTGAAGCTCTGCCAGTCGGGCGAGCAGGTCAGCGTCCTTGGGAGTATTGGTGAGCAGCGCTTCGACGATCTTCTGGGCCTTGTCGTATTCTCCCTGGCTTTCGAAGGCCTGGCTCAGGCCCAGCGTCGCGCCATGGCGCGTCTTCGCGTCCTTGACCAACTCTTCGTACATCTCGCGGGCTTCGGAGTAATTGCCTTCCAGCCACTCCTTGCGCGCTTCCTTGAGCGTGGCGCCGGCGTCGACGTTGGCCACGGCGATCAGGCACGCGATGGATGCGAAGACGTGTTGCATGTGCGGCGTTCCGATACGCGCAGTTATTTCGCTGCGGGGCTTGCCCCGCGCGGGCATCGGCGTGTCGTCCGCGCTGGTCTACGACCCGCAGCTAATCAAGAAACCCCGCTTCCACTGCATTCACCTTAGCCAGACGCGAGGCAAAACGCAAGAATCGGCCGGGTTCTCTTGCCCGAATTTTCCGCTTTTGCTAGACCATCCGCATAGGACTTTGTCCTCGTTCTCAAGCTCCGCGTGGGAACGAGAGGGATTTGAGGCCATTATGATACCGATTGATCTCAAGGGAAAACTCGCCCTCGTCGCCGGCGTCGGCGATGATCGCGGCTTCGCCTGGTACATCTCCAAGGCGCTCGCCGCCGCTGGGGCCCGGCTTGTTTTTGCGACTCATCCACGTCTGGTCAACGTCGTCGGCAATATTCTCGAACGCGATCTCGACAAGGAATCCCGCCAGCTTCCCTTCGGCGCCGGCGAGCTCAAAGTCGAGCGAGTCCTTCCCTGCGACGTCTCTTATGACACCATGGCCGACGTCGATGAAAAAACGCTCAACGATAAGCGTTTCTCGAAACACGGCGATTACAGCATCCAGGGTATGGCGAACACCATTGCCAAAGACTTCGGCGGCGGCGTCGATATCTTTGTCCACAGCATCGCTTTCAGCCCCGAAATCAAAAACAAGGCGATCGACACAAGTCGCAAGGCCTATCTGACGGCGCTCAGCGTCAGCTCCTTCTCCTTGACCGCAATGCTGAAGGCATTGCAACCGTTCATGGAACATCGCCCTGACGGCGCGTCGGCCATTGCGCTCAGCTACCTCGGCGGCGACCGCGTCGTCCCTCATTACGGCGGCGGCATGTCCACGGCCAAGGCAGCCCTGCAAATCGACGCCAAGCAGCTCGCCAGCAACCTGGGGCCGAAGAATATTCGCGTGAACATCATTTCCGCCGGGCCATACGCCTCCCGTGCCGCGTCGGCGATCGGCGATATCGACGAGATGGTCCGCCACTCCGCTGCCTGTTCGCCGTTGCCGCGCGGCATCACGCCGGAGGAAGTCGGCAACACCGCGGCGTTCCTGTGCAGCCCACTGGCGGCGGCGATCACCGGGCACGTTCTCTATGTAGATTGCGGGTACAACGTGATGGGGGTATTTCCGAAGGTGGAATAAGCAAGCGGCGTTCGAGCGGTTCGATCTGCTCACTCGACGAGGCGCACCTCGCGTTTTCGAGCGGTCCCTTGGTCGGTGTAATTGATGTTGACGGCGCCGTTTCCTGAGAGAGTCAAGGTCCGGCTAATGTACTGGGAGCCGATAATGGCCACGCCGTTGCCGGAAACCGCGAGATTGGCGTTGGCGGTATAGAAAATTCCGGTGAGGTCAAATGATCCTTGGCCCGCGATCGACATCGACTGCGTGGCAGTGCGGTCTTGCCACATCAAAAGCCCGGCGTAAGGGCCGCTGGTCAGAGCGCTGAGATTGACACTTCCTGCCGAGTTGCCTGTAATGCCGATGCTCTCGGACTGGGCACTGCTGTTCGGATGGTTGTAAAGCATCACGCCGCCGCTGGTGGTGGAATCCATCTTGATGGTGGCGCCCGTGGAGGACCAACCACCGCCATCGATGTAGTAAATGCCTCCGTTAGCGTTGTGGCTTGCCTGTTTGAATATAACCACGTCCCCGACGTTGACCCTCGGCATAGCGGTATGACGGCCCGGAGTGAGGACGTACTGGTGATTGCCCTTGCCTAAGTTTTTTTTGGTAATGGTTCCATTCTCCGGAACAGGTGGCACGGGCAGATAGGCCAAAGGATCGGGGGTGGGGAGGACGCCGGTGGTCATCACCCCGTTGAAAACCCCGGTGTATCCTCCGGTGATTAGGAAATTGTCTGCGGTGAAAGTGCCACCCCCCGAAGCGCTGGCGGCGTCAATATTGTTGGAATCGACGACTACGGCAGCGCCTCCTGTCACGATCCCCGCAGCGCCGCCCGTGCTACTCAGGGCCTGCTTGGCGACGGGGTCCAGAACGATGACGCCCTTGCCGGTGCCTCCCCAGAAGCCCTTGGCCACCGCCCGCGCTTCCACAGGTGTCGCTGTTGAGCCCCAGATGGTGCTGAAGTACCGCGGCTGCTTGAACGTGATGATGACCTCGGCATAGCCGATCGTTCCGGTGAAGGGACCGCTTAACGGCGGGATGTGGACCACCACACTGGTCTCCGCGAGATTTGGCGGGAGGCCGCCGCCCACCGCATTGTCGGCGAAGCCGTTTTCGCTGGCACTGTTGAGGGCGGCCGCCGCGGCCTGGCCGCCGGGGTCCGCCGTGCCGGTGCTGGCGATGGTGGGGTAGTTCTTGAAGATCGTGTTGGCAGCCGCGATGGCAGCGCCGTCGGCCGCGTTTTGCACGCGCCGCTTGTTGTCTTGCAGCAAGCCGCCATCCAGCGTGAGGGCGACCATCCCTAAAAGTAGCGTGATGGACACAGCCACCAGGACGGCGACGGTCCCACGCCGACTTGTTTTTGCTGCGGTGTTTTTCAGGTCGAACATTGCTTTTTCTCAATTCTCGAATTGGGCAACCGAGGGTGCCTTGCGACTCAGTAGGAAATCGCGATCTTCGACGTGCTTGTCAGATTGATGGGGCCGACGAGAAAGGTCTCCGGAAACCACTGGTAGGTTACGGTCACCGTAACGTAATTCTGGATCACCGATTGCCCCGGCGGCACGAGATTAGGGTTCGTGTCCAGGTAGGCTGGAATATTGTTGGGGACGATGGTGGCCGGAGCGCTATAGGCGATGCTGACGGTCAAATTGCTTGGATCGAGTCCGACCGCCTTGGTTGCCACATAGGCTTCCATATCCGCACTGGTCAGAACTGCTGGAACGCCTGTTTTCGCGGGCATCCCGTCCAGCTGATATTGGCCACCGTGGGTTGAGGCGTAGCGCGTAGCCTCGCGGGCCAAATGCGACGTCTCCTGATAACGAAACACACCCATGCCACCCACGATCAAAGCCAAAATGAGTAAGAACGTGACCGGTGCCACGATGGCAAATTCCACGAGCGTGGCGCCTTCGCGCACCGAAGAGGGATGCAACTTGGACCCAAGGCTCCTCATGAGATCCGTGGTGGTAGAATTGGTTCGCATGGAAGGCCCTCAACTGGGCGTTAATGGCGTGACCGTCATCCGGATGGTACGGGTGATCATGGTCGTGTGCGTTATGCCCGGAAAATTCGTGATGGTGGTAAACGGATACGTCACCGTGACGATCACATACGTGGGGCTGACGGCGCTGTCCGTTGAGGAACTCACGTTCAAGTTCACGGCATCAAGGTTTCCCGCATCCATCCTGGCAGCAGCAAAGATGCCGCTTTGATTGTTCGCGGTGGTGGGGTTCTCGCCCCCGTAAATCGCGCCGCTACGGGCGCAGTTCGTCACCACCATCGTGTAGTAAAAAATGCGGGAGTAATCAACGGCCACCACAAACGCAAAGCACAGAAGCGGCAGCAGCAGCGCCAGCTCGGTGGCAGCCGCGCCCCGGCGAGGTCCCGCCCCTTTGTTTGGTCGTCGTATCATCATCATGATGGGGCCCCTTTCACTCAACTTCGGTGGATCGAATCGCTTCCGCGCATGGCCAAGCCTGGGGCAATAGAAGCGTAGGTCACGCTTTTTTTCTTGTCAAGCAAGACAGAAATATTTCGATCGAAGTCCCCGCCGACCCGTCATGACTCGGATTCCAGGCGATCGAGGTCCTGGCAGCGCGGGCCCGCGTTGAAGGTCGGTGCCGGCAGGTTCTTGGCCAGCGCGGCAGCCTCATCGCTTGATAGCTCCTTCTTCGCCACGCCCCAGCCGCGGTAGATCGGATAGCCTCTTCGCAGCGCCAGGATCTCACGGCGTGTGCGGCCTCGCGGCGTATCGGGCCAAGGACCGGGTTGCTCATGGAAATCAAAAAAAGTAGGCACCACGCCCTGGAGGTATTTCCAGTACGGTGCATTGTCCGTCTGCAGGAAGAGCCGTCCGCCAGGTTCGAGTACGCGCTGAACCTGGGCCAGAAACAGCGGCGTAAGCAGGCGTTTGTGGGCATCGTGGGGATCATGGTGAGGCTGCGGATGATAGCAGTGAACTTCGCGCACGCCCGCCGTGGGTAAATAGGTTGACACAAATCGCTGGGCGTCAATCGCAGCAAAGCGCAGATTCCCCAGCCCGCGTTGGTTGCCGCGCCGGGTTGCGTAGCGCAACACCATCGGCAGAATATCGTTGCCGATATGGTCAAATTCCGGTCTCTGAAGTGCCGATCCAATCAAGAATCGCCCGTTTCCGCACCCCAGATCGACTACCAAGGGCGCGTGCCGACCGAACAGCGCGACGACATCCAGCGGTCCATCTGCCGGGAGTTTCTTCAGCGCCGTACGCGCCCACCGCGCCGGCTCGAGGATCTCGCCCGGGATCGGCACGCCGAACTCGCGTTCGATCTTTGTGTTTTTTTTCATGGCAGCGTCGATTTGGCGGATAGGAAACAGTTCTTTCTTGTTGTACGATCATGAAAGAAAAAGGGCGTTGCACCATCACAACCTTTGCCGGAATGCGTTGATATCAGTAGTATCCAGAACCCGTCGCTTCCGCGTCGGGCTGGTTCCTTGAGGTATTTCATGAGCAGCGACCCGACCCAACAAGCAGGCCAGTCCTCGACCAGTTCGGTCGAGTCGCAACAACTCGAACAAGCGCGCCGCCAGGTGAACCAACTCACCGAGGAAATCGCGCAGCTTGCCGAGGCCGACCTGCAGCCGCCGATGTTCTATAGCGAGTTCTTGCAGCGAGTCTATTTCGCGATGCAAGGCATCGCCGCCGCCGTCTGGATCAAAACGCCGCAAGGAAACTTGCAGTTGCAGTGCCAGATCAACCTGCGCGAAGTCGGCCTCGATAGCACGCCAGAAGGCAAGCCGATGCACGACGAGCTGCTCCGCCAGAGCGCCCTGCAGGCCAAGTGGGGCATCATCCGGCCACACTTCAGCCATAACTTCGGCACCGGCACCGAACAGATCGCCGGCAACCCCACCGACTTCGTCATCGTGCTCGTGCCGATCCTGCAAGAAAAACAAGTCATCGGCCTGGTCGAAGTTTGGCAGCAGGCCAACCGCGACGCCAACATCTTGCAGAACCTGTTCCAGTTCCTCGTTCGCATGACCGCCTTCGTGTCGATCTTCCAGCGCAACTATCAGCTTCGCACCATGCTGGGCCAGCAGGAAATGTGGCTCAAGCTCGAAGCCTTCACCCGGCAGATCCACGGCTCGCTGCACGTCACCGAAGTCGCCTACCTGATAGCTAACGAATCGCGGCGGCTGATCGAGGTCGATCGCATCAGCGTCGCCACCCGCGCGGCCGACAAGTGCGCGGTGACGGCGATCTCGGGGGCGGACGTCGTCGAGAAACGCTCGAACCTCGTCCAGCTCATGCGCGATCTTTTCGACGCGGTCGTTGCCTGGGGCGAACGGCTCGTCTACACCGGTACCAAGGACGACGCCCTGCCTCCCAAGGTCGTCGCCGCGCTCGACGCCTACTTGCAAGAAAGCAACAGCAAGATCCTGGTCGTGATGCCGTTGCTGGAGGAACGCGACAAGGAGAAGAAACGTCCCGCCCGCTCCGCCCTGATGATGGAATGCTTCGAAGCCAAGCTGCCGCCGGAACAATTGCTGGCCCGACTCGACGTCGTCGGCCGCCACGCGGGGCCGGCTCTTTACAACGCACAGGAACACCACCGCATCCCGATGCGTTTCATCTGGGCCCCGCTGGCGTACCTGCAAGACGGCATGGGCGGCAAAGCCAAGGCGATCACCGCGCTCGTCGCGACAGCCGTGGCGATCCTGATCCTTGCGATGGTCTTCTTCCCTTTCCCGCTCAAGATGGATGCCAACGCTCAGGCACTCCCCAAGGATCGGGTCTATGTCTATACGCCCATTCCCGGCAAGGTCGAAGAGATCACCGCGGGCCTCAAGTCCGGCAGCAAGGTGACGAAGGGGCAGGTCCTCTTCGTCATGTTCGATCTGGAGCTGGCCAAGCAGGTCACGGAGCTGCAAACTGAAATCGCTATCCTCGACGGGAAGATCAATATCCCTGCCCCTCGCGAAGAGAACCCGGCGGACCCCAACAAGGGCGAAACGCAAAGGAACATTCAGGAAGCCAAAATCACCCGTGCCAATAAGTCGGAACTGCTCAAACGGATGGCGGCACGAACGAACGCCAACCTCAACAGGCCGGGCCAGTTCACGATCACCGCGCCGAAAACGGGCATCATCCTGAGTGCCGATTTTCGCGAGAATCTCCTGGGCAAGAACGTCAGGCCGGGCGAGCAGCTCATTCGCATCGGCTTCACCGATCCCGACAACCCGAAGATCGGCGACTGGGAACTCGAGCTGAAGATTCCGCAGAAACACATCGGCCAGGTTCGCCGCGCGTTCGAAAACTTGCCCGCCGGTGAGGCGCTCGACGTGGATGTGCTGTTCCTGGCCGAGCCGACGCGGTCCTACCGGGCCAAGCTGACGAAGGACAAGATCGCCAGCCAGGCGAACTCGCAAAAGGATGAAAACGGCGAGGCCGAGCCCATGGTCATCGCCTGGGCCAGCATCCACCCGATCCAGGGCGACATCGACGACGACATGCTCGTCCCCGGCCGGCTGCTGTTGAGCGGCAGCGAAATGCACACACGCATCCGCTGTGGCAACCGCGCCATGGGCTACTCCCTCTTCTACGGTGTCTGGGAATTTATCTACGAGAAAATTGTATTTCCGTACGGTTGGTAACGCTTGACCGCTTGCGGCGTGGCACGCGCTCGTCGCATGCTACGCCGCAAGCGGCTTGAATTGGAGTGCACACATGGGTCGCATCTCGTTGATCGTGGTCGCGGGCGTTGCCCTCTTCCTGGGCGGAATTTGGGCTACCGGGCTATGGCACGACCTCTTCAAGAAGGATCTACCGACGATCAACCGAAGCGGCGAGGTGGTCGTGCGTGACCTGCAAGACCTGGGCCCCGACCTCTACCACGCCGACCCGTTCAAAGACATTCCAGGCGCGACCCGGCCGGCGGTTGACCAGATCGTCTTCCCCGGCGTCATGGTCCCTACCGAGACGGAAGAGGTTTCCAGCCTGGTCAATGGCCGCGTGCTCTTCATCGGCGAGCAGGTCGACGACAGCGCCGTCCTGGTAGCCGGTTCGAGCGCGTTCCTCGCCGAGCCCTACTACTTCGCGTCGGTCTATGCGGGGCGCGATACCTTCGTCAAGTTCTATCGCCGCATCTATGAAGGCGAAACAATCTCGCAGAGGCAAATGCTCGGCATGATCGAGCCGGCCGAGGCGCTCGGCGACGTGCTGGGCAAGATCGCCAAGATCGCCGCCACCAAATCCGAGCACGAAGCCACGGTCCATGGCGAACTCGAAGGCCTGGAACGCTTTCGAACCGCCGAGATTCTGTTTCGCGACAAGAAGATCTCGCGCGAAGAATATGGCTCCGCGGCGCTGACCTATTACAAGCTGCAAGCTGAACAGCGCGGCAAATATCAAAGCGTGCTGATGGCGGAGTACGAGAAGGATCAGGCCGACATCAAGCTCAACATGCACGAGATCCGCGCCGTGCTCCCCTATGCTCATTCGACCATCAAGGCCATCGTGAAGCAGCGCGGCTACGCGGTCAAGCAGGGCGATCCGGTGCTCATCGTGCAGAATCTCGAAAAGCTGCAAGCCGAGGCGCAGATCGAGGAGCAGTACTTCACGCGCTTGCCGAAGTACGAGACGGCCACGATCGAGCCGACCATCCTGGAGGCGCCGCTCAATGAGTTCCCGGGGCACGCCCTCGATGTCACCAGCGTTGCGGTGGCGAAGGACATGAGCATCGTCTCCGGCAGCGAAGACCGCACCGTTTGCGTGTGGACACCCAAGCAACTCGCCCCCGTGCGCAAGATGGAGCACGACGACGCCGTTCGCGTTGTCGCTTGCACGCCAAAAGACGCCAAGAAGAACATCTGCCTCGTCGGCTGCGCCAATGGCAGCATCTACCTCTGGGACCTTGATGGCGAAGGCACCGAGCCGATCAAGTTGATCAAGCCTGAACAAGCGCACGGCAGCGACGCCTCGATCACCAGCCTGGCGTTCAGCCCGGACGGCACCCAGTTCGCCTCGGGCGCTTCCGATGGCACGATCATCATGTGGACCACCGAGGGAGGTGAGCTGCACTACAAATTCGAACCCAAGACCGGCGTCGCGAAAACCCACGAGGACACCGTCACCTCGCTCACCTTCACGCCGCAATGCCGGCTGATCTCGGCCGGACGCGACAAGACCTTGCGCGTCTGGGTGCTCAAGGAAAAAGGCGCTGCCGCGGACGGCAAGGCCATTCTCTATCGTGAAGGCAACGTCCCCAGTCTCGGCGTCAGTCAGGACGGCAACTGGATGCTCTTCGATCGCGGCCGCACCTTGCAGCTCCTCTCCGTCAAGACGCGCACGCTCAAGCACACCATCAACATGCCCGCCAACTCCACGCCCTTCGACACACTGGCCCTCTTTTCGCCCAACGGCTCGCTCATCCTGACCAGCGGTACCGGCGAAGGACGCCTGCAGCTCTGGCGCAAGCCGGAAGGCGATGCCCGCGGCTTCGAAGTCCGGCAACTCGCCACGCGCGAGCGCCTGCCAGTCACCAGCGCGGCCTTCTCTCCCGACGGTACGTTCGCCGTCTCCGCCAGCGGCCAGAAGATCTACCGCTGGGCCATCCCGACCCTGAAGGAAGTCAGCGAGCATCGCGTCGAGAAGGTGCGTATGACCTTGAAATCGCACGCTCTCGATTCCAGCACGCGCATGAGCCGCATCGGCTTCGAAGTGATCAACGAGTTCTCCGCACGCTACCCGAACGGCCGCTTCGAAGCGGGCCGGCCGGTGACGATTGTGATTGAATTACCCGATTAGCCGTTTGCGGCTTAGCAAGCGCCAACGCCACTGCTAAGCCGCAAGCGGCTGAAATTGATCCCATGGAAAACACCGCTCCTGCCAGTGACCTCGAACGACGCAAGCTCGTGAAGCTTTTGCGGCGCTCCGATCTCACCATCGTGCCGCAGCGCTACGAGGGGCGCACCTACTACGTCGTCAAGGATCCAGTCAACCTGCGCTACTACCGCTTCAAGGAGCAGGAGTATTTTTTGCTCATGCTGATGAACGGCGGCACCACGCTCGATGATTGCCAGAAGAAATTCGAGGACCGCTTCCGCCCCGAACGTCTCAAACTCGAAGATCTGGAACAGTTCGGCCAGCAGCTCTTGACGATGGGCCTGGTGCAGAACGACACGCCGCAAGCCGGCAAGCTGCTCTTCGAGCACCGCCGCAAGCGCGTCCGCATGGAATGGATGCAGACGCTTACGAACATCCTGTACATCAAGATCCCGGTTTTCGATCCCGAAAAGCTGCTCGTCAAGATGCTGCCCTACCTGTGGTGGATGTTCACGCGCGCGTTTCTGGCGGCCAGCATCGCCTTCATGGCGGCGGCGGGCCTGTTGGTGCTCACCCACTTCGACACGTTTTATGAACGGCTGCCGTCGTTCGAGAGTTACTTCAACTTCAAGAACATGATCTACCTGTGGGTCGCGCTCGGCGTCGTCAAGGTGATCCACGAGTTCGGACACGGGCTTTCCTGCAAGGCGTTCAACGGTGAAGTCCACGAGATGGGCTTCCTCCTTCTGGTGTTTTCGCCCGCGATGTACTGCAACGTCTCCGACGCCTGGCGTTTGCCGAGCAAATGGCAACGCATCATCATCAGCTTTGCGGGGATTTACGTCGAGCTGATGATCGCGGCGGCGGCGACCTTCGTCTGGTGGAATACGCCCAGCCAGCCGTTCATCAACAACCTGAGCCTGAACCTCATGGTCGTCTGCTCCGTCAGCACGGTGGTCTTCAACGGCAATCCGCTGATGCGCTACGATGGCTATTACGTGCTTGCTGACTGGATCGAAATCCCCAACTTGCGCGACCGCGCCAATCGC
This sequence comes from Gemmataceae bacterium, assembly GCA_009692065.1. GTDB lineage: Bacteria > Planctomycetota > Planctomycetia > Gemmatales > Gemmataceae > SIAQ01. The sequence goes on along the minus strand of SHZY01000066.1, from coordinate 4,521 downwards.
TACCTCCAAAATCTGGCGATGGATTGGTGCCTCGGCATCGAGGTTCAGCCCGAAGGCTACATGGACCTCGACCGCAGGATCCTGTTCGTAATCTTCGCAGTCGTCAGCTATATCTATCGCTGGGTCATTACCTTCGTCATCCTGCAATTCATGGCCACCTTCCTGAAGCCGTACAAGCTCGAAGTCTTGAGCGAGCTGTTGGCGATCGGCGCGTTGGCGTCGATGATCGGCTGGCCGATGTATCGATTGATCAAAAACACGCGCAAACGTGGGAGGTTGCCTGACATGAAGCCGATTCGAGTCACCATCAGTGCGAGCATCGTGGCCGTGTGCTTGTTCTTCGTGTTCTTCGTGCCGCTGCCGGTGACTCGCATCCGCCAGCCGGGCTTCGTGCAAGTCCAGCCGACGGAGATCACGCTGGTCGCCCTGGAAGTGCCCGGCGTCCTGAAGGCGATGTACGTGCAAGAGGGGCAGCTCGTCAAGAAAGGCAAGCTGCTGGCCGAGTTCTCGAGCCAGGAGCTGGAGAAACAGCGCGACCTCGTAACCGCCCAGATGGAAATCAAGGACAAACTCGTCAAGGCCTACGATGATCAGATCGGCAGAGAGCAGGACGGCGCGGCGAAAACCCGCTACCAGGGAGAACGGGCCCGCGCCGAGGGGGACTATCGCCAGGCCCTCGCAGGCTACAACCACGTCATGCTCGAGATGAAACGGCTCAAGCTCTACGCCCCGCGCGACGGCGTCGTCATCGGCTTGCCGTCCATCGACGAGATCGGCAAGGGCTGGGACCGCGAGCAAAACACTGCCTTCTGCTCGATCGGCGACAAGACGAAGCTGCGCGTGCTCGTGCCGTTATCGCCCGCGGACTACGAACTCTTGCGCGAGAACTACGCCAAGGCGACCAAGCAGAAACAGCTCGAGGCGACCATCCGCGTCCAGGGACACGACAGCCGGACCTGGAAGGGCGTCATCAGCCAGTTGCCGAAGGCGGACTCGAAGAACATTCCTTACCAGCTCACGACCAAAGCCGGCGGCCCGATCGCGGTGAAGCCGACTTCGACGTCCAACGAGCTCCAGCCGCAAAGCCAGGTGTTCCTGATCGGCATCGATTTCGAGCAGCCAGACGACTCGATTGCGATCAACGCGCACGCCCAGGTGAAGATCCACAACGAGTATCGCTCGTGCGCCTGGTGGGTGTATCGCACCGTCGCCAGCACCTTTGACCTTGGGTTGCACTGGTAATGGACAGGCCTCGTATATAATGCCCCGGTCTTCGTTTAGCGCCCGCACGGCGCCGCACACTCGCGTGGCGCCATGCGGGCGCTAAACGAAGACCGGGGTATTTTTCATCACCGCGAGGCCAACATGATTCGCACCCTTCGCATTTGCGTCGTCGTTCTGCTGGTAATCGCCCCAACTGCTACGCCGCAAGCGCCAAAGCGGCCGATCACGCTCGAAGACCTCTGGAAGGTCAAACGTCTCGGCAAACCGTCGATCGCGCCCGATGGCAAATGGGTCGCGGTCGATGTCACGTCGTTCGACATGGACGACAACTCCTCCAACACGCAAATCTGGCTCTGCTCCACCGACGGCAAGACGCAGAAGCAACTCACCACCCACAAGGCCGACTCCAAAGGCCCCCTCTGGTCGCCCGACGGCAAGTCGATCGCGTTCACCTCGAAGCGCGGCGAGTTGACGCAGATCTACGTCATCTCCCGCGACGGTGGCGAGGCCCGGCAAGTCTCGAAGTTGCCCATGAACGCGAGCGGCCTGAAGTGGGGCGCCGATTCCAAGACGATCTACTGCGTCGTCTGGACCTGGCCCGACACGCCGGACGATGCCAGCTACACGCAAAAGGAGAAAGCGAAGAAGGACGACAAGGTGCAAGCCTACGTCATCGACGACGCCCTCTACCGCGTCTGGGACCACTGGATCGCCGACGGTAAACGGCCCGTTGTCTTCGCGGTCGATGTCGAGAAGGGACATCACCGCAATCTGTTGTTGGGCGCCAAACGAACCCTGCCGGTCAGCGGCGGTTCCGCGAGCGATTATGATGTCTCCCCCGACGGCAAGGAACTTTGCTTCACGTCCGAATCCGCCAAGGAACTCGGCATGGATTACAACCTCGACCTCTTCCTTCTGGACATCGACACGAAGCCCGACCGCAAGAAGTTGCCCGAACCGAGGAACATCACGGCCGACAATCCGGCGAACGATTTCGCGCCGGTGTATTCGCCTGATGGCAAGTCGATTGCATTTTCGCGGCAGACGACCAAGTTTTTTTACGCCGATCGCGTCCGCATCATGGAGCATGATCGCAAAAGCGGAAAGAATCTGGCGCTGACGGAAAATTTTGACCGCTCCTGCAGCTCATGCCAATGGGACGGCGCCGACAGATTGGTTTTTGAAACCGAGGATGAAGGATTTCATCGAATTGGCTACGGTGGGACCAAGGGTGTTGAAGCGGGTGCCCTCCCTACCATGAACTTGGCACCCTTCAGTCAATCGGCCCCCGTGGTCAGCAGGCCCCAGCCTTCCCGTTACGCGATTGAGCTCAAACACGCGTTTCTTCGCTCTGATTTCGGTATGCCATCCTCCCTGTTCGTTAGACATTTCGACAGCTCTGGAGATTACCACATCGAACATTTCAACAATGCCCTCCGGGCCGAGTGGGACCTCGGCGAAGTCAAGAACGCCCACTACAAGGGCGCCGACGATGAAGCCGTGCAGATGTGGATCGTCTATCCGCCCAAGTTCGACAAGACGAAGAAATGGCCGCTCCTGATGATGATCCACGGCGGGCCGCACAATGCGATCACCACCGACTTCCATTATCGCTGGAACGCCCACCTCTTCGCGTCGAAAGGTTACGTGGTCGCCATCCCGAATTTTCACGGCTCCTCCGGCTTCGGGCAGAAGTTCACCGACTCGATCACCGGCGACATGGCGACCAAGCCGTTCATCGATGTCATGAAAGCGACCGATTACATGGAGGCGTTGCCGTACATCGACAAGACCCGCACCACCACGGCAGGCGCCAGCTACGGCGGCTACATGATGGCCTGGCTCAACGGGCACACCGACCGCTACAAGGCGATGATCTGCCACGCCGGCGTCTACAACTGGGATTCGATGATGGCGTCCGACTTCGTGCGCGGCCGGGAGAGGCCCCTGGGGGCCTTCCCGTGGGGCGATCAGGCCAAGGTGGACAAGCACAATCCGCAGCGGTTTGCGAAGAACTTCAAGACGCCGACGCTGGTGATGCACGGCGAGAAGGACTACCGCGTGCCGATCACGCAGGGCTTCGAGTATTACAACACGCTGCGCATCAAGGGGGTGCCGACGCGCTTGGTGTACTTCCCCGACGAGAACCACTGGATCATGAAGCCGCAGAACGCGAGGCTCTGGCATCGCGAGTTTTTCGCGTGGTTGGAAAAGCACGTGGGGAGCGGGCCGACGAAGTGAGCATGACACACGAAAATACGCTTGGTATGATGACCTCAATACCATTCGTATCAAGGAGATTGCCGTGATGTATCGAATTCCACTTGTGTTCACGCCTCAGGCGGAGGGAGGATACACGGTCACCTCCCCGGCGTTACCGGAGTTGATCACGGAAGGCGATACCCTCGAAGAGGCGCAGGCGAACGTTCAAGATGCGTCCGACGCGGTATTGGAGATTTATACGGAGCAGAATCGCCCACTACCACTGGGGATTGCCCTGCCCACGGGAGAAGTGGTCTGGTCCGATGCATTGGTAGGAAACCTATGACGTATCGTAAGGCGGCACGCAAATTGAAGAAGCTTGGCTGCTTCGAGATGCCGCGTACGGGCGACGGCGACCACCGAAAATGGCACAATCCGGCGACAAATCGCACAACGGTGCTGCCCGACTGGGGGTGGCAAGGATCTCAAGACGGGAACCTTACACGGGGCAATCAAGCAGCTCGGCATCGAGCGGGACGATTTTGAAAAGGCGTGAGACCTGAAGCCGCAAAACGCGTGAGCTATCGATGCATCATGAAAAACCACCAACGGACGTTCGCGCAGGCGCTCACTCTAATTCTGGCATCGAGCGTGCTTGGCTACCTCGTGGTATTCGGGGCAATCGCCCTGGATGCCTTGGTGTTTCTGCCGTGGAGGAGTAAAGAGCAAGGGCTCGAATTGCAAATGGGAGCATTTGCTGCAGCGTCGATCGGCGCCATGGTCGCGACTCTTGTCGGGCTCGTCGTCTTGGTCTTGGGCCGGCACAAGAAGTAATCGGGGGTTATACCACATCGCGCACCTTGCGCCAGTCGATACCTTTGCCAGCCTTGAAGTCCACTTCCGCTTTTTGGATCCGTTGCTTCAGCGTCGGACGATTCAGAAACGCGATCACTAATGTCCCGTTGAGACATTGCTGACCAGATGCAAATTCTTGCCGCGGCTTATTTTATGACGAATTTCCATCTGCATCGATTTCAACTTTCCCGCGCGGAATCTCGTAGACTTTTCCACGAATGCCTGTGGAAAGGACTTGAC
>SHZY01000238.1 GCA_009692065.1 Gemmataceae bacterium | reverse complement strand
CAATGCAGCGACCAGATCTTGTGGAGAAACTTCCGGCGCAGACATGGCTCACTCCTTCGATAAGGTTCATCGTGTTGACCTCCCGTGTCGGGAACGTCATTAGATTACCTAGTCTTCGTAGAATGCGCCAGTCGATTTTGTCACACCCTGTTTGTATGTTCCACGACGTCAACAGCGCCAGCGGATGCAGCGGCAGGTATACGACGATGAGCGCGATGCCCGCGAACTGAATCATCCGCGGGTATTCCTGTCGAGCCACAATCCACTTGAAGACTCCAGGACTTCGGCTCGTCCCGGCGCGCCGGGACACCCGTTCTGGCCACTCGCGGGGAGCTTGCGACACTTTGCCGCCCGGATTGACAAATGGCCTGACACCACGTACTTTTTAAGGTTTGCAGCCCGTTTGAGACCCGCTATGATGACCCCTTGCCAACACGCCAATTTTGCCTGCCGCCGCAGCTTGCGGTTCAGCGTTGCCGTGTCGGTTGGCGTTGTCATCATTACCATCGGGCCTCCGTAAGGGTTGTTGCTCCTTTCCCTAGAAGCCGACAGCAGCCCTGAGGCCCGAAAAGGCATCAGGGTTTTTTGTTTGGATCAACCATGCGGCGCATCGAAACCTACGATACCACGCTACGCGACGGCAGCCAGGGTGAGGGAGTCTCCTTCTCGCTGCAAGACAAGCTGCTCGTCACCGAGCGGCTCGATGGCGTCGGAATCGACTACATCGAAGGAGGCTATCCGGCTTCCAATGACAAAGACGCGCAATACTTCCGCCGCGTGGCCGAGATGCGCCGCGCCGGCCAGCTTACGCACTCCCAGATCGCCGCCTTCGGCATGACCCGCCGGCGCGGGCTGAAGGCCGATGACGATCCCGGCCTCCAGGCATTGCTGGCCGCCGAGACCGACGTGATCACCATCGTCGGCAAAACGTCTGACTTTCACGTCCGCGAAGTGCTTCGCGTTTCACTGGAAGAAAACTTGGCGATGATCGCCGAAAGCGTCGCGTTTCTGGTTTCGCAGAAGCGCAAAGTGATCTACGACGCCGAGCATTTTTTCGACGGCTGGCTGGCCAACCCTGAATACGCCAAAAGCACGATCCTGGCCGCGGCCAGGGCAGGGGCCAGCACCGTGGTGCTGTGCGACACCAACGGCGGCACGATGCCCGAGCGGGTGGCGGAGTTGACCAAAGCGGTCCTCGCGGCGCTCGATGTGCCGGTCGGCATCCACTGCCACAACGACTGCGAACTGGCCGTGGCCAATTCCCTGGCGTCGGTGGATGTGGGCGCCGCCCAGGTGCAGGGGACGATCAACGGCCTGGGCGAGCGCTGCGGCAACGCCGATCTGATCTCGGTGATCGCCAACCTGGCGCTCAAGAAGCAAGGCTACGAAGTGCTGAGCAACAGCGGGGTCGAGCACCTGACCGATCTGTCGCGGTTCGTCTACGAGGTGGCCAACATGACGTATCCGGCCAACCAGCCGTTCGTGGGCCCCAGCGCGTTCGCCCACAAAGGAGGCATGCACGTCCACGCCATCAATCGGGCCACGGCGAGCTACGAGCACATCGCCCCGGAGCGTGTGGGGAACGAACGGCGAATCTTGATCTCGGAGTTGTCCGGGAGATCGAACATCGCGGCGCTCACCAGCCAGCACGGCATCGACGACGACCGGGAGTTGATGAACCGCATTTTGGGCCAGATCGTGGAATTGGAAAACGCCGGCTGGCAGTTTGAAGCGGCCGAGGCGTCGTTCGATCTGCTGGTGCGGCGATGCGCCGGCACATTCGTCCCCCACTTCGAGCGTTTAAACTACCACGTGAGTGTCGAAACCGGCTCCGACGGCACGGCGACCACCGAGGCCACGGTGAAACTCAAGATCGGCGAAGACATCCGGCACGAAGTGGCCGAAGGGGACGGCCCGGTCGATGCGCTCGACAAGGCGCTGCGCAAGGCCCTGGGAAGTTTATTTCCCTCGCTGGCCACGATGCACCTGGTGGACTACAAAGTGCGCGTGATCAACTCCGAAGCGGGCACGGCGGCTTGCGTGCGAGTAGTGATCGAAAGCCGCGACGAGCACGACGTGTGGGGAACGGTGGGCGTGAGTGAGAACGTGATCGAAGCAAGCTGGATGGCGCTGGTGGATAGCTTGGAATACAAGCTCTACAAAGACAGTGGAGCCGCAACAAGGAAGGATTGAACCACAGAGGCACAGAGTTCACAGAGAAGGAAGAGCGAAAGAAAGAAGAAGCAAAGAAGAGATTTTGGAACACTAATAACCGCTAATGAACGCTAATCTGATTAGCGATGATTAGTGTTCCTACCCCTTCTTCTTTTCTCTGTGCTTCTGTGTCTCTGTGGTTCAAACAAACGACGCATGAGTACGATTGAGCGTAAATTGCCAAAGCAGTATGACCATGGGGCCGCCCAGGAGCGGTGGTATGCGTTTTGGGAAGAGCAGGGCTATTTCCATAGCGAGCCCGACCCGGAGCGGAAACGGTTTCCCAAGGGACCGTTCACGATCGTCATTCCGCCCCCCAACGTAACCGGGGCGCTCCACCTGGGGCATGCGCTCAACAACACATTGCAGGACATCTGCATTCGGTCCAAGGGGATGCAGGGCTTCAATGCTCTCTGGATGCCGGGGACAGATCACGCCGGCATTGCCACGCAGGCGGTCGTCGAGAGGCGACTTCTGGAAGAGCAAAAACTGTCGCGGCACGATCTGGGGCGCGAAAAGCTGGTCAAACGGATCTGGGCCTGGAAAGAGCAATACGAAAAGCGAATCATCGGCCAACTCAAGCAGATGGGCTGTAGCTGCGATTGGCAAAGGACACGGTTCACGCTCGACGACGTTTGCGCGAAGGCGGTGCGGCAGACGTTTTTTGAGATGTTCAAGCGGGGCCTGATCTACCGCGGCAAGCGACTGGTGAATTGGGACACGTTTTTGCAGACGGCGGTTAGCGATGACGAGGTGTTCCACGAGACGGTGAAGGGCCACTTTTGGTATTTTCGATATCCGGTGATCGATCCGCAGCCGGGCGAGCCGACGCACGTGCTGATCGCCACGACCCGTCCTGAGACGATGCTGGGCGATACGGCTGTGGCGGTACACCCCGATCCGGCGAAGGCGCTCGACGGGGCGGAAAAGGAATTGAAGGAACGGTTGGCGGCTGCGCCGGAAAAAGAAAAGGCCGATCTCCAAAAGCAGATTGACGACATCCAGGAGCGCCGCCGAACACTGCTGCCCGAGTTGGTTAAACTGCGCGACATGGCGCTGGCCGGCCGGCAGGTGATGCTGCCGCTGCTGAACCGCCCGATCCCGCTGGTTGCCGACGAATGGGCCAAGCCGGAACTTGGCACAGGTTGCGTGAAGATCACGCCGGCACATGACGCCAATGACTATGAAGTCGGCAAGCGGCGCGAGTTGCCGATGGTCAACATTCTCAATCCGGACGGGACGCTCAACGATGCGGGTGGTCCGTATGCCAAGCTGACCATGCGCGACGCGCGAAAGCGCGTCGTTGCCGATATGGAAGCGGCGGAGTTGGTCGATCGAATTGAGGATCGCGAGATTGATCTGGCCCATAGCGACCGAAGCAAGACGGCGATTGAGCCGTATCTTGCCGATCAATGGTTCGTGAAAATGGACCAGTTGGCTCAGTCGGCCATGGATGCCGTGACCGAAGGACAAGTCAAGATTTCTCCTGAGCGATACGCCAAGAGCTATCTCGATTGGCTCGGTGAGAAGCGAGATTGGCCCGTGAGTCGGCAGCTTTGGTGGGGGCATCGAGTGTCCGTCTGGCACGAACCACAAGGAGATCGTGCATATGACCATCGAGCTTCTAGAGATAGGATTGAACAACTAATAAAAGCGCATCCAGATAGAATCTGGCGCCAACAATGGGAAAGCCTCTCGCCTACTGTCGGTGGCGAGGAGCTTATCAATATGAAGTATCTCGTCTGCCTTAATGATGAGGGCGACGAATTGAAGCATGAAGTTGAATCCCACGGATTTATTCAAGACCCCGACGTTCTCGACACCTGGTTCAGCTCCGCCCTTTGGCCACACTCCACCCTCGGCTGGCCCGAGAAAACACCGGAGCTTGCCTACTACTATCCCACCAGCGTGCTTATCACAAGCCGTGACATCATCACGCTCTGGGTGGCGCGCATGGTGCTGACCGGCCTGTTCAACGTCGGCGAAGTTCCATTTCACGAAGTCTATATCCACCCCAAGATTCTCGACGGCTACGGCGAGACGATGTCGAAGTCGAAGGGGAACGGGGTCGATCCGTTGGATGTGATCGACAAGTTCGGGGCCGATTCGCTCCGCTTTGGGTTGGCCTACATGGCAACCGAAACGCAAGACGTGCGGATGCCGGTGGAGTTTGAGTGTCCGCACTGCCAGGAGACTTTCGAGCAGACCAAGAAGAACCGCGTGCTGCCGGTCGTCGAGTGTCACAAGTGTCATCAGCGGTTCTCGACCCAATGGGCCGCCACACACGAGGACCAGGCCCTGCCGCGCGGGGCCGTCGTCAGCGAGCGCTTTGAGCTGGGGCGCAACTTCTGCAACAAGCTGTGGAACGTCTCGAAGCTAGTAATCACAAACCTGGAAGGCTACACGCCGGGACCGGTGGCGGAGAAGGATTTTGCGTTGGAAGATCGCTGGCTGTTGAGCCGGCTGGCCACCGTGACCGACGAAGTCACCAAGGCCCTGGAGACGTATCGCTTTGCCGACGCCGCCCGGGCGCTCTATGACTTCACCTGGAGCGAGTTCTGCAGTTACTACGCCGAGATGGTCAAGCCGCGGCTGTCTGTTGGAGTCTCCCAGCGCGCCGGGGCTGCCGAAGAAAGCAGCCTAAAGGCTGTACTCCAACGGCAAACGGCCCAGCGCGTGTTCGTTCACACATTGGACGCCATCTTGCGTCTGTTGCACCCGATGATTCCGTTCATCACCGAAGAAGTTTGGCAACTGCTTGGCGAAGTCGCGCCGAAGCGAGGGCTCGTTCCTGCCTCAGCCGCTAAGAGCATCATGATCGCACCCTGGCCGGAAGCGAATCTCCAGCAGCAAGATCCGACAATCGAAGCCCGCTTCGCCCGGTTCCAGGCCGTGCTGGGCGGACTGCGCGAAATCCGCAGCCGGCAGAACATCGCGCCCAAAGCCAAGATGGAGTTTGTTGGCAAGTGCGACGCGGCTACGGCCGATTTGCTCAAGCCAATGGCCCCCTACTTCGCCTCCATGGCCGGTGCCACCGCTACCTCTTGGGGGCCGGACGCCACTGCGCCGGCCGTAACCGCCCATACCACGTTGCCGGGCATCGAGCTCTATGTCGATCTGACCGGCCTGATTGACGTCGAAGCGGAGAAGGCTCGTGGCGAGAAAGAGGAAACTCGTTTGACGCAACTGATTGCCGCCAAGCAGCAAAAAATGTCGAACGAATCGTTCGTCGCCAGGGCCCCCGCCGACGTGGTGGCCAAGGAGCGAGCCGCCCTGGCGGAGTTGGAGGAACAGCTCAAAAGTGTCCGCGGGACGCTGGAAGCGCTGCGTAAGTAGGGTCTACATGCACGGCCAGCGCGCATAGCTAGGGTATTTAGGCAGGCTAGCGCGTCGTCGATTGAGTTGGTACAACTTTTTCTGAAGTAGCGTTGCGGATGTTCGCCGGCACGGTGGCCGCGAACACGCAGGCGCTGAAACCAGGAGGAGTTTCATGG
>SHZY01000237.1 GCA_009692065.1 Gemmataceae bacterium | reverse complement strand
GCGACTGCCCTCGCTGGCACATCTGATCCGCGCCCGCTCTCCGCCGAGTGCCGCGAGTCAGCCACCCGCAACCCCCTCACCCGCGACTCCCTGAACCACGAGCCAGGCTCTCATTGCCTCCGTGCCCCGCTAGCGTTTGATAGGATACTCATTTCGCATTGAACATGTTGGCCGCAAAATCGTGCGCAAACCTCGTAAAACTAGTGCGAAATCAGTATTCGGCCCATAATCCACCCACAGATTCTGGTGAGGAGGCGAGAGTTTGGGCTCGATTTCAATTGCACAGCGGGAGCTACCAACTTGGGGAGCATTTCACCGTGCTAGCAGCTTGAGTTGCTGGCTGTCGTCAGGCGTCAGCCCTACCGTTTTCGGCAACTCTTTCCTTTCTTACTCAACTGCCGCGACCGGCATGTCCGATACTACCGTCACGAACCAATGCGGACCCGGTTATTCAAATAGAGGGTCTGCGCTCCTGTAGCTGATCAGGGACGAGTCGATGCCACTGAACATCAGACGCATGTTGCCACTGGGTGTGCTTGTCGCCTTGGCGCTGGCCTCTCCGGCGATGGCCCAGAAGTATCAGCCGTTCGGCCCGGTATGGGACGATTTTGGCCACGACTTCGCCATCTTTGCCCCGGCCGAGATTAGCTCCTTCGACGGAGGACCGGATCCCAAGGAAGGTTTCTTCCTGGAGTGGGACCGGATGTACGTTGACGTGAACCGCTCCAGCGGGTCGTTTGGACCGACGCAGGGAGACTGGACCTGGGGAAATCGCTATACGGGCGGCTACATGCACCCGGACGATTATGGGTGGCTGGTGGAGTACATTCATGTGGACGGCCCCAATAATGGCGAGTCGTTCAACAATCTCAGGTTGCTCACCGATCTTCGCCCCGAGGAAAATCTTGGGAAATTCAACAGCATCGAGGTCAGCCGCATGTGGCGATTCAAGCCGCTGCATGAAGGAAGCATCTTCGAGCCGTTCGCGGGGGTTCGCTTCTCGCGCTTCGAACAGTGGACGGCCTACGGTATACAAACCCCGGTGGGCTTGATGAATACCATGTCGATCAAGAACGACATGTACGGCGGACAGATCGGCGGGCGATGGTACAAGATGAAGGGACGCTGGATCGTCTCCGCGGAAGGCCGCTATTACTACGCCTACAATCACCAGAACTTTGCTGCCTCAGGAAGCAGGATCAATAACAATCAAGCCATTCCCAAGGAATTTTCAGAAGACAACTGGGTTGGCGCCGGCGATCTGCGCATCCAGGCCGATTATCAGTTGACCAAGGCCTTCGCTTTGAGCGTTGGCTGGGAAATGCTCTACTTTGGAACAGGCGTCGCCCGCGGGGCGCCGCCGTTTGACGATCAGGATTTGCTGATCACCGGCGTGACATTCGGGCTGAATATCAACCGGTAAAGCAATCCGAAGCGTCAGCGAGTCGACTGCAAGTTTCTCGCTGACGCTTCGGGCTAGTATATTGCCTGAATGAAACGCATCAGGCGATCTTTTCGCGGAGTTCGCTCAACTCCATTTCCAGGCGATGACGCAACGGGCTCTCGGCCCGCAACTCATCCAGCAGAATCGCGGCTTTAGCGATCACCTCATCGGTGACCTGCTGTCCCTTGAACAACCGGCTCCAGGAATACGCAACTTCTTGTTCGGTCAGCAAGTGACAATCTCCCTCGCTACAGGTTGGCGTGAACTATGGCGATCGTGACCGTCGCCAACAAGCATGGCGACGGCAGCTAAAAGCAATAAACTAGTTTTTGCCCCTAGTAGTAGTAGTGTATGCGAAATTGCGCCGCGAGCAACCCCAATGCTCAAATCGTGGGAAGACGCGTGGCTTAAGGCTGCGGAGGCTCAAGACCAGAGATTCGGCCGAAAACGCACCCTTTACCACGCACGCACCTCCACAGGCTTACGCCCGTGGCTCGCCTGCAACGCGCAAATATGCCGGGTCAATCCGCTCCAATTCGGTGGCCGTTGCATCCACGGCGGCCCGGATCTGCTCCTCGGTATGGGTCGCCGTGATGAAAAACCGCAGCCGGGCGGCCTTTTCCTCGACCGCCGGATGCAGAATGGGCATGACACTGATCCCCCGCTCCTCCAGCGCCTTGGAGAGCTGCAAGGCATGCAGTGAATTGCCGATGATCACCGGCACGACCGGAGTGCCGGAGGCGATGCCGGTGTTCAGCCCTCGCTCTCGGGCCAATTGCAGGAAGAGCCGGGCACGTGCCATGAGCGTGGCCACGCGCTGCGGTTCCGCATTCAGCAGATTTATCGCCGCCAATGCCGCACCCGCCTCCGAGGGCGCGATGCCGCTGCTGAACACGAAGCTGGGGGCGGTGTACTTGAGATACTCAATCAGGGCTTTCGTACCCGCAATGTAGCCGCCGGAACTCCCCAGTCCCTTGCTGATCGTGCCCATCCAAATATCGACATCTCGGGGTTGCGTGCCAAAATGCTCGCCGATCCCTCGGCCGCGAGCCCCCATCGTGCCGATGGAATGCGCTTCATCCACTAGGAGAATCGCCTTGTGCCGTTGCTTGACCTCAATGAACTTCGGCAGGTCGGGGAAATCCCCGTCCATGCTATACACCCCTTCGATCGCCACCAGGACGCGGCGATAGTCGGGCCGAATGTTCTTCAAGATCGCATCGAGCGTTTCGTAGTCGTTGTGCGGGAAGGGACGCCTGCGAGCGCCCGACAGGATGCAGCCCTGGACAATGCTGTTGTGCGCCAACGCATCGTGCAAAACCAGATCGCCGGGGCCAAACAAGTGGCCAATGGTGGTCTGATTGGTCGAATGACCGCTCGTGTAGACGATCGATGCTTCGGTTCCGACGAGGGCGGATATGGCGAGTTCCAGGTCTCGGTGGACTGCTCGCTCGCCTGACACCAGCCGACTGGCCGTGGTGCTGGTGCCATAGCGGTCGATCGCTTCTTTGGCGGCCTGCATGACCACCGGATCGCCCGACATGCCCAGGTAGTTGTAGCTGGAGAAGCTCACAAGCTGCCGACCATTGATCGACGTGGTTCCGCGGATCACGCCGTCATGGATGCGGAAATAGGGATTCTCCAAGCCGGCAAAATCGAGCAGCTTCTCGGTCTGCTTGAGTTGCACGTATTCCGGGAACTTGTCGAACTCGTAATTCTCCGGCGGGATGTCGGTGATACGTGCTCGTTGACCAGGCGTCTTGGGGTTGCTGCCAAGATATTTTTCGACCGCGTCAATCACTTCGCGGCACGTCTCCATCTCTGAGAGGACGGTCTCCGGGAAACGGGCCGCATAGATGTCCTCGAGAGACGCTACGATCTCCATCCGTTGCAGAGAATCGAGGCCCAGCTCGACGATATTGGTGTCCAATTCGAGCTGCGTCACCTTTTCGCCGCCAATGCGTCGGACCTCGGCCAGCACGATGTCTTCCACCGTTCCTTCGGGCAGAGGTCGATGGGCTACGGCAGCGTGCTGGGCCCCCGTGGCTTCGCCTTGTGACAGGGCGACTGTCGCCACCACTTCCCCGTTGTGGGGCGAGACTGGCGTGGTGGATTGGCCATTGCGATCCAAAGCCGCTTCAGCGCCCGCGGCGTTCAAGGGCTCGCCGCTCTTCCAGGAAGCGACGACCGACAGCGAACCTTCCCGATATTTTTGCCGCGAGGCAAAACGTTGCACCTTGCCGCTGGAGGTCTTGGGAATGCTTCGCAGCTTGACCAGCACGATCGCTTCGACGACCAGTTGGTGCTCGGCCGCCACACAGCGTCGGATCGCCTGCATGATCGACGCCCCGTCCACGTCTCTGCCCCGATCGACTTCCTGCACGATGACCAGCCGCTCGACGCCCCCTATTTCGATAGCAAATGCGGCGCCGGCGTCAGGCACCAACTTGGGGTGGCAGCGCCCCGCGGTATGTTCAATATCCTGCGGATAGTAGTTCTTTCCGTGGATGATGATCAGGTCTTTGATTCGCCCCGCGACAAACAGCTCGTCGTCAATCAGGAAGCCCAGATCCCCCGTGCGCAGAAACGGTCCTTCGCCCGTGTCGCTCAAATGGGCGCCAAACACGCGAGCGGTTTCTTCAGGCTGGTTCAAGTATCCTTGCGCGATGCTGGGACCGGAGACCCAGATCTCCCCAATTTCATCCCCGGCGCACCGAACCCGAGTCTCTGGATTGACGATCACGATCCGCTGGTCGGGCATCGTTTGTCCGCAGCCTACCAGAGCCCGGCTGCCAATGCCGGCATGAACCTGCTCGATACGATTGTTTTCCAGGGCCGCCGCGTCATAATGCCGGATCACAGGCAACGAGGGGACGTAGCCGCCACTGACCAGCAGTGTCGCCTCGGCCATCCCATAGCAGGGATAGAACGCCTCACGGCGGAAGCCACACCGGGCGAACTTCTCGCTGAAGCGGTCGATCGTTTCCGCCCGGACAGGTTCCGCTCCGTTGAAGGCCACCAGCCAACTGCTGAGGTCCAGTTCGTCGATTTGCTGCGGCGTGACTTTTTCCACGCACAGGTCGAAGGCAAAATTCGGTCCGCCGCTGGTGGTGCCCCGATAATTGCTGATGGCTTTGAGCCAGCGAAACGGCTTCTGCAGAAACGCCATCGGCGACATGCAGATATTGGGCCGGGCGACGAATACTGGTTGCAACAGCCCGCCAATGAGCCCCATGTCGTGGTAACTGGGCAGCCAGAACACCCCCAGGCCGCTGCGTGTATGCTCGAACGATACGTTGATGACCGCCAGATTGTGCATCAGGTTGTCGTGGCTGAGCATGACTCCTTTGGGAGTGCCCGTCGAACCGGACGTGTATTGCAGGAAGGCCAGCGTATCGGAATTGACGTCCGGCATCTGCCAGCGGTCGGCCATGCCGGCCCCTGCCACGTCGGTCGCCTGCCAGGTGAGTTGCCTCAGCCGCGGCGTGTCGTACAGCACCGGGGCGATCGATTCCAGCACCGATTCCGTCGTCAGCGCTACCTTGGCGTCCGCGTCATCGACAATGGATTCAATTCGGGACAGCTTGTGATTGCGTCGCGGAGGGTTCGTCGGGACCGCGGTTACGCCGGCATAGAGGCATCCGAAAAACGCCGCCACAAACTCCATCCCGGCAGGGTACAACATCAACGCCCGCTGCCCTTCGAGTCCCAGCGATTCCAGCCACGCCCCGATTGCCCGGGCCTGACGATCGAGCTGGGAGTAGGTCACATGCAGCTCTTCGACTTCGCCGTCCACGAGGTAAGTGAAGGCGCGGTCGTCCGGCTGATGCGTTGCGCGGTGACGCAGCAGATGAACCAGGGTTTCTGGATAAAAGAACGAGCCTCGTTTTTGCTCGCGCTCAATTGTGCTCATCGGTCATGCACAGGGCGCATAGCCCGTCGGAGGGGGTGCCGCTCGCCCGCTCAAGGTAGGCAAAGTGCGGTGGTGTAGCTGGAGGGGAGCAGGCCGGCTGAAAGATCATCGGAATGGACTAGCGTAACACGCCAATCTGTGTGATGCAATGATCGTCTTGCCGGCTCGGGAAACCCTGGCGGCAGTGCCTGTCGAAGGGGCTGGGGGCGAGGGGGCGGTGGCATACAGGCGAGCGGGGGGCGTTTGACCCTTGTTAGTTCGAAATTGACGTACTGGGCTATGTACTTGAGTCAACCAGGCCCAAGATCTTGTGGTTTTACGATCTGTTGGTACGGCGTGGGCACGATTTGGACGGCCTGCTGAATCAACCGGTAGAACAACTTGCCGCGCGAGCGGGACGTGCGGCGGTTAAAGCG
>SHZY01000065.1 GCA_009692065.1 Gemmataceae bacterium | reverse complement strand
ACAAAAACAGTTACCCAACGGGCATCAAGGTCACCGACGACGAACTGGCGTCGGTGAATCTTCGCCCAGCAAAGTTCCACGGCGAGTGGAACTATACCATCAGGCCGTCCGGATGAAGTTGTAACACTAATCGCCGGACAGCCCCTAAGTCGGTTCAGCCCCGGCGCCGCGCAGGCAGAAACCGCCGTCCACCAGCAGCGAGGCTCCGGTGATGTAGTCCGCATCGGCGGACGCCAAGAATGCCGCGGCCTTGCCGATATCCTCGGGTGTGCCAAGCCGGCCCCAGGGCAAGGACGGCGCCGCCTGGCGGATCGCCTCGCTGCCGAACGTTTCCTGCTCGCCGGGCGTATCGATCCAGCCCGGCTCGATCACGTTGACGTTGATGCGGTGCTTCGACAATTCGGCGGCGATAGTCAGAGCCATGTGATTGAGGCCGCTCTTGGCCGCATTGTAGGCAACACTGCGTGTGTACGGAATGCGCGCGTGAACGCTGGAAATGAACACGATCTTGCCGCCGCGGCCCTGCGTCACCATTTGTTTCGCAACGAGTTGGCTCATGTGAAAGCCGCTGGTGAGCGTTCCTTGCAGCACCTTTTCAAAGTTCTCCGGATCGTAATCCAGGAAATCGCCGCGCCGTGAAAACGCGGGATTGCTGACAAGGATATCGATCTGCCCCAGTTTCTCCACCGCCTGGGCGACGACGTGCTCGCACGAAGAACGAACGAATATGTCACCTTCGAGCAGCACCGCCTGTCGGCCAAGTGCCCGAATTTCTGCAACGACTGTCTCGGCTTGAGCGCTCGCTTCGCGATCATTGACGGCAACATCGGCCCCGGCGCGGGCGAGTTCCAGGGCGCAACCGCGGCCAATCCCGCGGGCAGCTCCGGTCACCAATGCTTTTTTCCCCAGCAGCTTCACTCGACATGCTCCTTCGTTCATCGCCCCAGAAGTTAGGGAACAACTGCACATGGGAGGGCGAGGCTCCTGCCGAGCCGTGGAGCGCCGAATCGCTCAGGGTTCCGGCTCGGCAGGAGCCTCGCCCTCCCGAACAGGATCCGTTCCCCAACTTACGGGACGGAGTACTTCGTGGCGACACGCGCCCAATGAATACTCATCCGGTCCGGCGTACCAGCGTAAAAAGCGAGCAGCACGCGGCCGGGACCCAGCGGCCGGATAGCAGGATGGCCAAACGACCACTTGCCCATGTCCTCCCAGAGCTGCGCGTAGTCGATGTTTTCTTTTCCCTGCGACAATGCCGCCCGTTCATCGTGGACATGGACCACCAGGCAATCCTGTTCGGGCCAGGTCAGGCCGCCGTCATGCGATCGCCACAGTTTCATCGTGCCGGGCCGGCCGCGATCCACGACGAACGCGAGCAAACTTCCATCGTCAAGCAACAAAGGGGCTGCAATCTGTCCCGGGATACTCGTCTCTTGTGGGAGCTGGGCGATTGTATTGCCGAGTGATGCACGCAGGAAATGCACGTTGCGATCGCGTTTCAATTCCCGGTCGTGTGTCCAGAACAGCGCAATGAACTCATCGGCAAGCGGCGTCGGGCACAACCGCTGGTCCCAGTAGTAGACTTTGTGCTGCGGATCCTGGGCCACGAGAAACGGCGATCCGAACGACCGGCCGCCATCGCGTGAGACGAGCAGCCACGACCCGTGGCGTGAAGGCTGGGGATCATCGTACTCCTTGAAGCTCTCGAAAGCGTATGCGATAGCGCCGCCGGCCAGGCGGATGGCGGGCCCCGTCATGGCGCAGCCGGTCAATCCCGGCGCGTTCAAAAGCGTCCACGGCGCCCAGCTATCGCCTTCATCGGCCGACACGGTCATGAGCTGTCGGCTGCGCAAAAGACCCTCGGTCACCGGATCGAAGAGCGGCCGAGCGGGATCGCTCCGGTCGAACCAAGTCGTGAACAACAGCAGCCGGCCGGGCTCCGCCTCCACGAGTTCGACCGCGGCGAAGGAGCCTGGAATCCCGTCGAGCACGTTGTTGAAACGAACCGGCAATTCCTGCCAGGTGTTGCCACGGTCCCGCGACCGGCACAGGCAAATCGCAGCACTCGGAGCGTGCTTCGACCGACCGACCTGGACACCGCAAAGAATCGTCCCGGAGGCGAGCGGGCACAAGGCGGTAAAGAATGCGATCCGCTCCGCATCTGGCTTCGCTGTGGCGTCGCGGATCAGCCCTTGGGCTTCGATGAACATTGCAGGTCCTGTTGAGGATCAATAGAAGCCAACTCAGCCCGCTCGGCACCTGATCAGCCGCCGCTATTCTATGGTGAGGAGGGGGAGGCATGCTCTACGATGGCTACTTTTTCCATCAATACCACTTGAAATCGGACTTGATATCTTGTGAGATACGTCACAACATGCGTAGTCGGTTCCACCCTTGACGAAAGCACAAGCCAATGCAGGCCACGCTCAAAGTTCAACTCTCCGTGTTCATGTTCCTCCAGTATTTTATCTGGGGGTCGTGGTACGTCAGTCTGGGCACTTACCTGGCGAGCACGCTGAGGTTCGGCGGGCAGGAGATCGGGGCGGCTTACGGCGCATTTGCCATCGGCTCCATGATTTCCCCGTTCTTCGTGGGCCTGGTCGCCGACCGCTACTTTGCCTCCGAGAAAATGCTCGGCGTGCTCGGCCTGTTTGGCGGAGTGGTGATCTGCCTGGTGCCGCAGGTGACGGAGTTCGGTGCGGTCTATCTTGTGCTCATCGTGTACTGCGCTTCCTTTGCACCGACGCTCGCGCTGGGGAATTCGTTGGCGCTGCACCACCTGCACGACGCGAAGCGGGATTTTCCGCGAGTCAAAATCCTTTCCGCGGTCGGTTGGATCGCCGGCGGCGTGACGGTCAGCCTGCTTTACGCCGAACAGTCCGCACTCCAGTTTTATGTCGCCGGCGCGGCGTCCATGGTGTTCGGCATTTTCTCGTTCACGCTGCCGCACACGCCCCCGAAGAAAGTGGGACGCGACGTGTCGCTCGGCGAAATCGTCGGTCTCGATGCGCTGGCGCTCTTGAAGAAACCGTCCTTCGCCATCTTCGTGGGCTGCATGTTTCTCATCTGCATCCCGCTGTACTTCTACTTCGTGAACATGGCCATCTACCTGGGCCAACTCGAATGGAAGAACATCGCAGGATGGATGACGCTCGCCCAGGTTTCCGACGTCGTCTTCCTGTTCCTCTTGCCGGTGATGCTCAAGCAAATCGGTTACAAGGCGACCATCGCCATCGGCATCGTGGCCTGGTGCGCCCGCTATTTCCTCCTCGCCGGCAGCGTGGGATCGCCCGAGGCGTTGCAGGTCACCCTCATCTTTGCCGCCATCCTGCTGCACGGCGTCTGCTACGATTTCCTGTTCATCGCCGGGCAGCTTTATGTCGACGGGGAAGCGAATGAACGGATGCGCGGCGCCGCCCAGGGGTTCATCGCGTTCATTCTCTGGGGCGTCGGCAATTTCGTCGGCACAATGCTCGCCGGCTGGGTGATGGCCAACCACGAACTGGGGACGCCGGCCGGCGCCATCGAGCACGACTGGCAGGGCATCTGGCTGCTGCCAGCGCTCGGGGCAACCCTGGTGCTGATCGTATTTTTGCTGTTCTTCCGTGGCGAGCAGAAAACCCCGGAAACCGTCGCTTGATCGGTCCGTGCCCTGCCGCTGGATCGCGTGCGGAACCTCGCCCAACATCTCAAGGTCGGCACGCCATTTTTCGTCTGGCTCACAGCTTCTTCAGTATCTCTGCCACCTTATCCTCGAACAATCTTTGCCAGGCCGGCGCCACCAGGCAGTCGCTGTCCTCTTGGGCGCCGCCCACGTTCTCAAGCTGCTTGGCCGTCGGGGTGTAGTAGATGTAGCCGTTCGTGTAGCCGGCCACGAAGGTGTGCTTGTGCGGCGACGCCTTCTTGATGTTGAGGCCGATCTCCACCGTCAGTTTGCCGGGGAACGTGATCAACACGAAGTCGCCGACACGGACGCCCACGACCTCAACTTCGAGCGGCTTCATCTCGGCCAGCCGATTCGTCTTTTGATGCATCCGCAAGAGTGTAAGGTTGGTCTGCAGCCGGGTGAGTTCCTCCATGATGTAGATGTTCTGCACGTACGCCTTCATGTCGCGGCGGTTCGCTTCATCCAACCGCGTCAAATCATCGCGGCCCAGCTTTTTCTCGTGCAGGTAGCGATGAGAATAGTACGAGGGAAAGTCTGGCGCCGCGTTGTACTTGACGGCCAGGGGTAGGAAGGTTCTCAGATTGAGGCTCGTGCCTTGCAGCGACTTCAGCAGCTTGGCTTGTTCGAGGAGCATGGCGTCGATTCGCTTCGTGTTGTCGGCGCGCGGCAGACCAAGTTTCTCAGGCAGGACTTTCAACGGACCGCCGGCAACGCATTTGATCTTCCGCGCCGCCTTGAGCACGCTCAGGCCCAGCATGTTGCCCAGCGGCTCGGCGTTGCGCGGCTGTGGGCGATGCCCCAGAGCCAGTTCCACAGGGAGCCACGCGTGGGATCGAAATTCGCGGTCGAGCGCGCCGCGGCCATCATCGTCTCCTGGACTACGTCGGCCACGTCGCTGGTCTTGGACCCGAGCAGGCGCGCAATGCCGCGCCAGACCCGCTCGGCATACGCGTCGTAGAGCGATTGCCAGGCGTCGGCTTTGCCGTCGCGCAGTCCCTGCGCGATGCACTTCTCCTGTTGTTCGTCCAGCATCAATGGGTCCGCCGTCGGGTTGGGGAACTGCGGCTAACCTACAGTGTATTTGCGCGCCGGTGTTGAAGTGAGTCGGAAAAATCGAAAGTAGTTACAGAAAAAAACCGGCGACGAAATGGGAGGCGGAAAGTGCGTATCGGGCCGTGCTGGACAGCGCCGCCGAGATCAAGAAATCGCGGTCGGGATTTTTTCGTCCAGACCGCGAAGTCGCTTAACCATTACTTCTTCTTGGCCTTCTTCACGGGGGCCTTGGCTTTGGCCTTCTTCTTGTCCTTGCCCTGAGAATTGTTTCCCTTTGCCATGATCAAAATCCTTTCGATAGAGTTGTGCAAGCACCATCGCTTGCTGTTCTAAATGTAGTCCGGCTCGATCCAATTCCCCACAATAATCTCAAAAATTGACGAAAGTATTTTGCTCGCCTCTAATCAGGATCGTATAACGCTGATGGACGACTGAGGCTGAAATGATCACTTGATTGGAGAAATATCGATGGCAGGCAGGCAGGAAAAACTTCGCATTGAATCGCTCGGGGAACTCAAGAAAACACTCACCGCCACTCCGGGGTGTGAGTTTGGCCTCTTGGTCCGGGCCGAACGCAAGGTCGAAATGGACCTTGATCCCAAGGTCATCACCGAGCTGCTTAGGCTGCTGCAGAAAGTTGTCGCCGATCGCGACGACGATTATTGATAGGCCGTAAGGGAGACCCGTCATGGTACACGGCATTCGGTCCGCGTTGTGGCTGGCGGCCATGTCGGTCCTCTTCTTGCCGGGCCAACTGCTGGGCCAAGGCGTCGATTACGTCAAGGCCCGTTACACCAAGCGTGAGTATCGGATCCCGATGCGTGATGGAGCGCGGCTCTTCACGGCCGTTTACGTTCCTAAGGCTGCCACTCAGAAGTATCCCATCCTCATGATCCGGACGCAGTCCGGCCTGCGTCCCTACGGCACCGATCTATATCCCAGGGACCTCGGCCCTTCGCCACTCTTCGCCAAGGAAGGATATATCTTCGTCAACCAGGACGTGCGCGGCCGCTGGATGTCGGAGGGAACCTTCGTCAACATGCGGCCGCACAATCCCACCAAGAAGGGCAAGGAGATCGACGAAAGCAGCGACACCAACGACACCATCGATTGGCTCCTCAAGAACGTACCCAACCATAACGGCAAGGTTGGGCTTTACGGCACTTCCTACCGCGGGTTCTACGTGGCAGCCGGGATGATCGACGCCCACCCGGCGATCAAGGCGGCCTCGTCCCAGGCGCCCATTGTCGATTGGTTCATGGGCGACGACTGGCGCCACAACGTCGCCCTTTTTCTCGCCCACGCTTTCAACTACATGCCGACCATCGGCAAGCCCCGGCCCCAACTCGTCAAGGAACCGCTCTTCGCCAAGTTCGACTACGGCACGCCGGACGCCTATGACTTCTTCCTGCGCCTTGGCCCGCTTGCCAATGTCGATGCCAAGTACTTCAAGGGGGAGGTCCCCTACTGGAACGAAATCATGAGGCACGGGACCTGCGACGACTTCTGGAAGGCGCGCAACCTTCGGCCACACTTGAAGGACATCAGGCCAGCTGTCATGACCGTGGGTGGCTGGTTCGACGCCGAGAATCTCTTCGGAGCATTGGAGACTCATCGGCGACTCGAGGCCGACAGCAAGAACTCGAATAACTTTTTGGTCATGGGTCCCTGGATCCACGGCGGTTGGAACGGCGGACAGAACGATGGCGCGTCGCTCGGGTCAGTCAACTTCGACGCCAAGACCGCGGTCTTCTTTCGCGAGAAGATCGAGTTGCCGTTTTTCGAGTTTCATCTGAAGGGCAAGGGCACGTTCAAGCCGCCGAAGGCGTGGATTTCTGCAACAGGAACGAATCAGTGGCGCGAATATGCGACCTGGCCGCCGAAGAACACGACGCCCTTGGCGCTGTACTTTCACGCCAGGGGCCGACTAGCTCCCGAACCTCCCCCTCCTACCAAGGGGGGGCCAGTGGGGGTTGAGGCCTTCGACGAGTACGTCAGCGATCCTGCCAGGCCGGTGCCGTACATCGACAAGATCGGCAGCGGCATGCAGGCCGAGTACATGTGCGCCGACCAGCGGTTTGCGTCACGCCGGCCCGACGTCCTCGTCTACGAAACGGACGCCTTGCAGAAGGATATCACTTTCGCGGGGCCGTTGGTCGCCGAATTGGTTGTCTCGACCACGGGCACGGATTCGGACTGGATCGTCAAGGTGATCGACGTCTATCCGAACGACCATGCCGATCCGAGCCCGAATCCCACCGGCGTGCGTATGGGCGGCTATCAGCAACTGGTGCGCGGCGAGGTGATACGCGGCCGATTCCGCAATAGCTTCCAGAAGCTGCAGCCGTTCGGGCCCGGCAAACCGGCGACGGTCAAATTCACGCTGCCGGACGTTTGCCATACGTTTCGCGCGGGCCACAAGATCATGGTGCAAGTACACAGCATTTGGTTTCCGCTGGTGGACCGCAATCCGCAAACGTTCGTGGACACTTTCACCGCGAAGGAGTCCGACTTTCAGAAGGCGACGCAGCGGGTGTACCGGTCGCAGGAGTTGGCGTCGGGAATGGTGGCGCAGACGTTGCCGTGACGAATGGGTTTTTCGTTTAGCGCTCGCGTGATGGTTGCGAGCGCTAAACGAGGAAGAAGATTACAGATTGCCGGCCTTCGCCTTGGCATACCGGTCTGCGACGGCTTTCCAGTTTACCACGCTCCACCATGCGTCGAGATAATCGGGCCGCTTGTTCTGGTACTTCAAGTAGTAGGCGTGCTCCCAAACATCGACGCCCATGATCGGTGCCTGGCCGTTCATGTAGGGGCTGTCCTGGTTGGCGCTCGACAGAATCTTGAGTTTGCCGTCGGCGAGGACGAGCCACGCCCAGCCGCTGCCGAACCGTTTGACGCCGGCATCCTTGATCTGGGCCTTGAATGTGGCGAAGTCGGTGAAGGTGGCCTTGATGTCGTCCGCGAGGGGACCGCTGGGGTCGCCGCCCACGCCGCCGGCCATGACCTCCCAGAACATCGAATGATTTGCATGCCCGCCGCCGTTGTTGATGACGGCCTGGCGGATAGCCTCCGGCACCTGGCTGATTTCACGCAGAAGCGTCTCGATCGGCTTGCCCGCCAGCGCCGGCTGACCTTCGAGCGCCTTGTTCACGTTGTCCACATAGGCCTTGTGATGTCGGCCGTGATGGATCTCCATCGTCATTGTATCGATGGTCGGTTCCAGAGCGTTGGTTGCGTACGGCAATGTCGGCAAGGTGTAAGCCATGAGGTTCTCCTATAAACGTTTATCGTTTAGCGCCCGCGGGGCGTCATGCGGGCGCTAAACGATAAACCGCTACCATGAAGTGTCCGTGTTGCATCTAATGTATCTCCATTCCCACGCAAGGCAACCAAACATACAATCACGCCACCTATTTCCACGGAGATCCATCATGAATCCATTGACGATCTGCGTTCTCGCCTGCGCGCTTGCCGTTGGCGGCGGCGAGGTCAGCGAGTTGATTCGCAAAGACAAGGCCGCATTGCAGGGGACCTGGAAAGTCACTGGCGCCGAGGACAACGGCGAGAAAGTCCCCGCCGACGACATCAAGGACCTCTACTTGATCTTCAAGGGGGACGCCATCTCGATCCGCGAAGGCGGCAAGACCGACGAAAAGTTTGCCTACCTGCTCAATCCCGCCAAAACTCCGTGCGAAATCGACATGATTTTCAAGTCTGGCCCCAAGAAAGGCCAGACCGATCGCGGCATCTACAAAATTGACGGCGACAATTTGAGAATCTGTATCCAATCCAACAAGGATGCGCCCAGGCCGCGCGATTTTGCGACTCGTAACATGAGCAATTTGTCACTTGTGATACTGCAACGGTCGAAACAATAGCCAATGCTACGCCGCAAGCGGCCAGGAGGACCATGCCGTGAAAACCACCATCGCAACCACCCTGCTCTTCACGAGCGGCCTTGTCTTTTTGGCAGCCGGCGAAGCCAGCGACCTGGACCGCCTGCAAGGGGCCTGGATCGTCGCCGCGCTGATCGAGGAAGGCAAAGCGGTGCCGGCCGGCGATCTCGCCGACCTCGAAGTCGTCGTGCAGAAGGATATCTTTACGGTCAACGAAAAGGGCAAGGCGATCGCCCAATACCAGTTCACGCTCGCCCCGGCCAAGACTCCCAAGACGATCGACTTCACCCACCTCATCGGCAAAGACAAGGGCACGAAAGAGCCGGGGATCTATGTGATCGAAAAAGACCAGATCAAGTTCTGCCTGGATGAAAGTAAGAAGGCAAGACCGACCACGTTCGCAGGCGAGACCTACAGCGTGATCGTCGTCAAGCGGAAGCCAGCGAAATAGCAATTGAACCACGGGGGGGCACGGGGAAAATGTAGGAGAGTAAGAGAATCGATTCCTCTCCTCCTCTGTCTTCTCCCTGTGCTCCCCGTTCCCACCCCGTGGTTCATTTTTTTTTTGGGTCGGGGTTTCAGGGCGGGGAGCAACCCCGCCATTTTGCGTTTTCATGTACAATGAAGAAAACTCAGATCCGAGGTTTTCATTACCGGGGAGCGCATGAGCGAATTCCACACCGTGTGCAAGTTTGCCGAGTTGAAGAGCGGCGAAGGCAAGACGGTCGCGATCGGCCACAAGATGATCGCCCTCTTTCTTGTCGAAGGGCAAACCTTCGCCATTGATGACACCTGCCCGCACATGGGGGCTTCCTTGAGCGGTGGCTACCTCGAAGACGGCATCGTTACTTGCCCGTGGCACGCCTGGCGGTTTCGCGTCACCGACGGCGTCTGGGCGGACAACCCGCGCATCAAGATCGGCTGCCACCAGGTCCGCATCGTCGGCGAGGACGTGCAAGTGCAAATCGCCAGCCCCAATGTGGAGAGAACATCATGAGCCCCCACCTGCGTTCGGCACTCGCCTGTCTGCTCGTATTTTCCACGGCCCTCGTTCCCGGGCTCGCGCAGAACCCAGGCGCCGGCAAGGTGGTCCCCAAGCTCGAACCGATTGCGGAGACTCGCCTCATCATGGAAGGACTTGCGCATCCCAATTTCCGCGGCATCGAACGTAACCTGAGCAAGATGGCTCTCGACGATTCAGGCTGGACCTTCGCGCGCGGCCAAGCGCTGTTGATTGCGGAAACGGCCAACCTGTTGATGCTGCGCCCGCCCAAGGCACAGGGCCAGCCGGTCTGGTTCGAGCACGCCATGGACCTGCGCAGCCAGGCCACGCAACTCGCGCAGCAGCTTGCGAAGAAGAACGTGGAGCGCGGCAAGGCGGGTTTGCACAATCTTGCCAAGAGCTGCAATCGCTGCCATCAGAGTTTTCGGGTGCCGATCGAGATCGTGCCATTCCAGCCGGCCGAACCGCCGCTGCGGAAGGTGTAGGGCGCGTCATGCGAATCGAACCGCTCGGCGATCAGGCCGCTCTGGCGTATTGTGCTGACGAGAATGAAGCGACGCGCCTGACCGCGGCTATTCGCCGCGCGATGCCGGCCTGGTGTGTCGATGTCGTCCAGGCGTACACGAGCGTGGCGACCTATTACGATATCACGCTCGTCGATTTTACCCGCGTTACCGATTGGCTGGCGGCGATTCCACTCCACGACGCCACAGCCATTGCCCCAGGCTCGCTTCACCTCATTCCGTGTTGCTACGAATTCGGGCTGGATTTCAAACGCATCGAGAAGCAAACCGGCCTGTCGCGCGAAGCGATCATCGTATTTCACACGGGCTCGACGTACACCGTTTATTCCATCGGCTTCTGTCCGGGCTTTCCGTACCTCGGCTATCTGCCGCCCGAGTTGACCGGCGTGCCACGCCTGGAGTCGCCGCGATTGCGTGTGGAGGAGGGAAGCGTCGGCTTGACAGGCCGACAGACCGGTATCTACACCGAAGCTCGGCCTGGAGGCTGGAACATCGTTGGCCAAACACCGCTGCAACTCGTCGATGTGCGTGACGCGTATTTTCCGCTGCAAACCGGCGACCGGGTCGTCTTCAGGCAAATTGACGAGCGGGAGTTTCGCGCCCTTAGAGGCGAGCGATTAAGCGTGCCATCCGATTCGGCTTAGCGGATTCACCATACCCCATGTCGTGGTTGTTCCTCTGACCGGAATGCGGGTGCGTGAAGATGAACTCCACGCTCTGGGCATGTCGCCGCCGCCGCGCTTTCTCAAGGGCGAAAGCATGACGCTCGTCATCGACGTTTGGCAGGAAATTCTGCGGACCGACGCGGCGCCGTGGGTGCGGCAGCATTATGTGACGAGGCTCAAAGACAATGTTGAGATGCGTCACTGGCTGCGCAGGCAGCATCCTTCCGCAGATCGATGACGGCATCAATCCGTTCACGCTCGCAAGGCGCGGCTTTCTACTTGCCGTACCGCTTCACCACGTTCAAGAGGAGGTTGCGTCCCTGCGGAGATAAGCCCAAGCTGTCGATTTCCTGTTCGAGCTGAGCGAGGGTGCCGTTGCCGCCCACGAATCCATTGATGCGCGCCGCGGCGGTCGATTTGAGGAAGTCCGTTTCCTTGGGGTACATCTGGGCCAATTCCTGCAAGAGAGGCGGGAACTGACGCAGCGCATGTTTTTGATGGTACGATTCCGCCAGGTAAATGTCGCGCAAGGGCAGGACGTAGATGGGGAGCCGCGGCTTGCTCTTGGCGACCGCCTTGTCGCGGGTATCGAGGGCCAGTTTCTTCTGGGCATCGTTGGCGTAGAAGATGGCCGACATGTATTGCCGATTGTTCGGCGTAGCGCAGTGATTGGGAATGGACCAATAGACTTCGAGGAGCTTTTCGTAGGAGGTAACGGCCGGGTCGAAGTCAATCTGGAGGGTCTCGGTGTGATCGCCGAGCCGATAGTAGGTCGGGTTTTTCAGTGTGCCACCGGTGAAACCGACACGGGTGCGAATCACTCCGGGCAGAACCCCGAACTGGGATTCCGGTTGCCAAAATCAGCCCAGGGCGAAGGACGCCGTCTCAACCTTGGCCGGGGCGGCTTTGTCCACCGCCGGCAACGGCCGTGTGGTCTTCTGCGCTTGTGCCGAGGTCGTAGGAAGTGCCAGGCACGTCAGCGAAGCAACGAAAACGCACTGTGTTAACCGTCTCATCGTATTCCTCCACGCGGTCCGGAAGCACCAATTCTGTCCACGAGTTCTGAGGAGTTTCCCCAATGCCTCGACGTTTGGTCCTGGCCCGTGGCGCCAGGCATCTACCCTCTATATTACGCGTGCCGGGACCGGTACGCCAAGAGCAGATCGCCAACGCGTTTTGGTGTTTTCAAGCCGGATTACCGCGTTCGCAGCATGAGCTTGAAGTTGTCTGGCACCCCGTTTGCGGCTGAGGGCAATTACGCCTCGTCCAGAACCGCTTTCATCTCGTCCATGCACCAGTGCGATTCCACGTAGCCGCGCGAAAGCATCAGCAAGAACGTGGCGCTGCCTCGCACCTTGGCCTCCAGCCAAGGGATAGTCCGGCCGACGGTACGCCGATGACGGCACCCCGGTGTCACGCTGAGCAGGGGACTTTCTCCGCCATCGGATGCCGGAGCCATGCCTGCGAAAATGCACCTCATCCCTTGCCTCGTCTTGAACCCTTTCCAAATACCTCCGCCGGCGTGCGATACTCCAGCGACTGATGATGACGCTCCTCGTTGTAGTACCAGAAGTGCCGCGATAACCCCGCCGACAACGCCAGTACCGTCTCGTAGCTCCATAGGTAAATATACTCGTACTTAACCGGTCGCCACAACCGCTCCACGAACACGTTGTCCAGGCAGCGACCGACGCCATCCGCGCTCATCCGCGCACCGGCCTCTTTCACTCTCGACGTAAGGAACATCGACGTGTACTGCACGCCCTGGTCCGTGTTGAACACCTGCGGGCATCCCTGGTCCAGCGCAGAACCCCACATCCAGCGTGTTCGACAGGCGCCACGACAGCACGTATCGACTGTGCCAATCGATCATCGCCGTCAGATACATGAACCCCGTCGGCAGCGGAATATACGTGATATCCGTGCTCCACACCTGGTTGACACGCTCGATCGCCACGTTCCTAAGCAAGTACCGATACACCTTGTGGCCCACGCTGCTGACCGACAACCGCGGCTTCGGATACACCGCTTCCAGACCCATCAAACGCATCAAGCGTTGCACCCGTTTGCGATTGACCGCGTGGCCTTTTCGCTGCAGCCAGGTCCTCATCCGACGTATCCCAAGGAACGGATGCTCCGTGTACTCTCGGCCGATCATCGCCATCAGCGACAGGTTCTCCGCCGACTCCGTCACAGGTTCGTAGTAGTAACTCGATCGACTCAGGTCCAGCAGGTCGCACTGTTGGCTCACGCTCAGCGCTGCATCGTCGACATCGACCCACGCTCGCTTGCTCTCAACCGAAACTGGCGGTTTTTTTTTGAGCCAATTCAACTCCGTCTTGAGCTTGCCGATCTGCTCGTAGAGCTGGGCCTGCAAAGCCTCATGCTCGACGCTGACCGACTTGGCGCCGCTTTGGAACAACTTCTCCGCGTTGCTGACGAGCTGCTTCTTCCAGGCCTGGATCATCTTCGGATGCACGCCATGCACTCCTGCCAAATTGTTGATCGTCTTGTCACCCTTCACTGCTGCTAGCGCCACCTGCGCCTTGAACGACGCCGGGTGGGATTTCCGTTTCGTTGTCATGGTCTCCTCTTTCTTGGACAGCCAATAGTAACTTATTCGACTGTCCAGTTTTTGCGGTCCACTTCTGTTCTGCACGCGACCGGTGTGGAGTCGTTGCCACTTCGCCACCGCGATCCATTCGATCGGCCCCTCGTGGCTCAGTCGCTTGGCGACGCCCTTCGCATCGTCAGCGGTGATGCTGCGCTCGAAGCGTATCCAGCCACGAGGCCATGATAGGGCCAGGGCTCCCTTCCTACCGGTCTGAACTCACGCACTCGCCCGCAACGGCAGGGGGTGGTCGGCATGCGGCGGCTCCGGCGACAGGATGACGAGCCGCTGGGCGAGTGCCGTGCCGCTGTTTGCCGCCTGGCTGATATCGTCCAGATATTTCTGGGCGATATGGTCCGGCGGCAAGTTCTCGCGCAAGACGTCGGCGTTGCCGATCACGACGGAGAGGAGCTGGTTGAATTCGTTGGCAATATCGCACGCCAGCCGGCGCGTGGCCTCCTTGCTCGCTTTGAGGGATGCCGCCGAGCCTTCGTGTGTTTCGTGCAGTTGGTGCAGGCGATCCTGATGATCGCGCAGCGTCTCCTCCAACTCTTCACGATGGCGATT
Source organism: Gemmataceae bacterium (assembly GCA_009692065.1). GTDB lineage: Bacteria > Planctomycetota > Planctomycetia > Gemmatales > Gemmataceae > SIAQ01. The sequence goes on along the minus strand of SHZY01000065.1, from coordinate 17,498 downwards.
GCGTTCCTGCAACTGCTTTTCGAGATGCTGCAGTCGGCCCTCGTTTTTACGCAGTTCGCTGTCGTAGAGTTTTTCGGTCTCCTCGTGGTCGCCGATCCGTTTCTGCCAGTGCTGGGCCTGGGCGTGATGGTCACGTAATTGCGTTTCGAGGCTCTTGTGCTGGGTGATGTCGCGGAAATGGAGCTGGATCGCGCCGGCGCCGGCCGGGTGATCGCGCAAGACCTGGGCGTTGACCTCCAGTGCTCGATCGCATTCAATCGCCATCTCCCAGGCCGCGCTGCTCGGCACGCCATCGTGGCGCGAGACGGCAAGATGGAAGTCGTCCCAGCCGGTCTCGACCTGCGATTTCAGGTGAGCCGCGATAGTCTGCCAGGAGTGGCCTGCAAGCGTATCGTCGGAGAGCTTCCACAGACGGGCGAAGGCCGGATTCCAGGACAGCACTTCGCCGTGCGCCGAAAGGATGAGCACGCCGTCGGCATTTGCTTGCCGGTGCGAACCAAGCAGCCAGCGCTGGTGCTGCAGGTCCTCGCGGGCTCGGCTTTCGCGTTCGCGCAAGCCGGTGCACTGGTTCTCAAGCTCGGCGGCGCGGGCCTCGGCGGCCTTCCATTGCTCGTCCGCGTCGGGCAATAACTCCGGCTGCGGCTGCATCGGCACATCGAGGCTCTCGCGGACCTCGCGGATACGCACTACAATCGTGCCTGAATCGGCCTGGGGCTGGCACTGAATCTCGACGTCGTGCCAGACGCCATAGTCCGCGCTGAGCCGGCACGGGACCGCCGCGCGCGGGTCGTTGGCTTGCATCGCGCTCTGCACGTGCGCGCGATCTTGCGGATGAATCAACTCGACCAGGTTGCGGCTCCGCAGATCGTCCAGCTCATAGTGAAACGCCGTCTGCCAGGCCGGATTGGCGTAGAGGATATTCGCGACGCCATCAAGGACGGCAATCGGCTCGAAGTGATTTTCGATCAGTGAGCGGAAGCTGGCTTCAGCGTCAGCGAGTCGCGCTTGGGCCGTCCAACTGCGGCGCAGCTCGCGATCGAACAGCAGCCAAAAGAGCAAGCAGCCGACGAGTAAGACGACGCCGGTCAAGGCCGACGCGCCGACGGCATGCCAGCGGCCGCGGTAAACGCCGGCCAGCTCGCGCTCGCTGGCGGTGATGCCGGTGCGCAGCGATTCGGCCTGGTGACTGGCTCGTTCGCATGCCGCCTGAAAGTCGCCGCGCAACTTGAGCCGCTGCTCGAGCGTGGTCTCTGCGAGGATGAGAAAGTAGAGCTTTTCCATTTGCTTGGCGTGCTCGTCGATGCGGGCCAGTTCCTTGTCCCAGGCGGCTTGCGACTTGAGCGACGCTTGCAGTTGATCGTGCAGGCGGGCGTACTGATCGTGATTAGTCTGCCAGGCGTTCCTATCTACTGAAGATTGCGAGACCGGCATCACTTCGGCGAAGTGGCGCAGGTTGTCTTCGAGCTTGGCGAGCTGTGCGAGATAACCATGATGGTGCTGCTGCTCAGCGAGGATGCGATCCGAGTCGAGGAACAGGGCCGCGATCCAGCCGAGAAACGCGGCGATCAAGATGGCCGCGCCTACGATCCAGCTACGGGGCAACGGCTGATTGTCGCGCAGCCGATCGCCCAGGAGGTAGCCGAGCAAGCCAAAGCAGAGCAGGATATCGATTGCGCCGACGCCGAGCAGCGCGTAATTGGGCGTGTCGGACTCGGGTTGAAAGGTGTTGTGAATGAGCCAGGCGCCGAAGGCGATGCCGAGGATCGCCAGAGCTTCGGGCCAGCGGAAGCGTAAAGAAGAGCGTGTCATATCCGTGTACTCGCTCGCAAACCAGGCGTACGCGCGGACGTGCGGCTGGCTCACCATCCATGGAAAGTCTCGACACTTAACGCGGGATTCTAACCGAATGGGCGTTGGGCAAGCAAGATGGATAAGATGCCGGTTAGAAGACGAGAAGGTATACCGCCATCGCCCCGGCCGCGACGATGCCCAAGCCAAGCGAGGCAGCGGTGGCCAGCCACCATGCAAGAGCCGCGCGCTGCCGGGTTTGCGAGAGCGAGGTGGACGGCTTCCGGCGTTCCTCGTCGTTCATACGGGCAGGCAACGCGGTGAGCGCGGGCTCAAACTCCGGCCACGCGTCGAGCGGCTTGAACTTGCCGGGCTTGAAGCGAGCGGCTTCGGCGTTCACCGGGATGGTGCCCTTGCGCACGCGTTCAAGGATCTCGGCGGCCGTGCCTTTCGACTTGCAGAGGTTGCCCCGTTGATCCCGATAACGAAGGAACCAAAGCTCCTTTTCCTTGGTCTGCTTTTCTTCCAGCGCGCGTTTGACCTGCAGATCGGGCTGCGTTGCTTCCACCGGCGAGGTCAAGCGTTCGACGACGACCGGGTCCGCAAGAGCAGAATCGATGCGGACAAAACTCGGGATCACGGCGGCAAGCTGGGAACGCTCAAGATCGACGATCACTTCGCTGATGGTTTGGTAGCGATCGTCCGGATCACGCGCCAGCATGCGGGCCAGAATCTCTTCGAGCCTTGCGGGGATTTCCGGATTGTGTTCGCTGGCCGGCACAAAGTAACCGGCCCCCTTCTTCTCGACGATCTCCAGCGACGTCACGCCGGGGAAGGGAACTTCTCCGGTGATCAGATGGTAAAGCGTTGCGCCGAATGCGTAGATGTCGCTGCGTTCGTCTGCCATCTTGGCGTTCATCGCTTGCTCATAAGGCATGTAGTAGGGAGTGCCGATCCCCTGGCTGGCATGCGTCAAGTTGCCCGGGTCGTCGCGCCGCTTGACCAGGCCAAGGTCAGACAGCTTGGCGAGGCCGGAGGCAGTGACGAGAATGTTGGCCGGCTTGATGTCGCGATGGATGATCTGATTCTTGTGGGCGTGCTCCAGAGCGCGGGCGATGTCAAGAATAATGTGCAGCGCATCACCGATCGGCAGCTTGCCGGCACGGTCCAGCAGATCGTGCGCGGTCGGCCCATCAACGTACTCCAGAACGATGTAATGCAAGCCGCTGGCCTGCTCCTGTCCCGTGTCCCAGGTACGGACAATATTCGGGTGAACCAGCAGGGCGCCGTTGCGCGCTTCGCGCTGAAAACGGTGCAGGATGTTTTGCTTCGGCGCCTGCTCGGACGACAGTACCTTGAGAGCGACCTGGCGGTTGTCCTTGCTGTCGAACGCCAGATAGACCGCGCCCATGCCTCCTTCGCCGAGGCGGCGCAAGATGCGATACGGCCCCATCTGCGTCGGATCGCCAGGCACGGCCGGGGCGACTTTTGTTGGATGCGACGTGTGCGGCGTTTCCTCGGCGAGATCCGAAAAATCAATTGCGACCGGTGTATCGTCTAGCCGCAAACGGTCCGCCTGTCCTTTCGTCACAATCTTTGCATCCACCAGGGCCTCGAGAAACTGGACGCTCCGCCTTGACGCTGGCGCTCTTGTACGGCGCGCAAGACCCTTTCCGCCTGGACCGGATCGACGGCATACCAGGTGATGGCAAGCCGGGCGTAACGCCGATTGGCTTCCGCCGCGGCAGTCAATTTGTCGGAAGGCGCGTGCACGTTCGCAATTCCTGAGGGAGCAGTACCTTTACTTTATCCCAGCGCTGGCGCATTCGCAATTTGAAATCGGGCCAATACAATCGAAAGAGGTGAGTAGGTGAATGGTGAAATCTTACCGCCACTCACCACACACCACTCACCAGTCATGAATATGAAACTCGCTTTCAGCACCAACGCGTACCTGAATTTCTCGTTCGCCGAGACCGTCCGCCGCCTGGCGCGCATCGGCTATGCCGGCGTCGAGATCATGGCCGATGTGCCGCACGCATGGCCGGCCTATCTGCTGGAAGAGCAAAAGCAGGCGATCCGGCAAGCGCTCGCTGAAAACAAGCTCGCGATCTCCAACATCAACGCGTTCATGATGCACGCCGTCAACGACGCCAGGCAAAAATACTGGCACCCGTCTTGGATCGAGCCCGACCGCCACTACCGACAGATACGCATTGATCACACCAAACGTTCGCTGACCATGGCCAAGGAACTCGGCGCCAAGTGCATCACGACGGAGCCGGGCGGACCGGTCGAGCCGGGCCAATCGTGGTCGGCAGCGTTGAAGCTGTTCGTCGAGATGCTCAAGCCCGTCGCGGACCATGCCGAAAAGGAAGGCGTGCTGTTGCTCGTGGAGCCGGAGCCGGGGTTGTTGATCGAGACCGCCGATCAGTTTCTCGAATTCATGCAGCACATCCAGTCGCCCGCGGTTGGCATGAACTTCGATATCGGGCATTCCTACTGTGTCAGCGATGACCCGGCGACCACGATCCCGCGCGTGGCGAAGTACATCCGCCACTTCCACCTGGAAGACATCGCGGCAACGCGCGTCCACCATCACATGGTGCCCGGCGAAGGCGCCATCGATTTCGCGTCCTGCTTGAAGGCGATCCTCGCGATGAATTACGACGGTTGGGTCACGATTGAACTGTACCCATACATTGACGATCCCGACCTGGCCGCGCGCACGGCGCTGGCCCGCGTGCAAGCAATCCTGGCAAGTGTGTAACCATTACACTCCGAGGATGGGAAAAAATCAAATACGACTCACGCAAAGGCGCAAACGCGCAAAGAAATGTCAGAGAAATGCATCGATGTTTCTCATCCTTTGCGCCTTTGCGCCTTTGCGTGAGATTAGTTCACATGCTCGCCGAGACACTTGTATGAAACCACTCCTCGCCTACGCACAACTGGTTCGCCTGCCGAACACGTTCACGGCGCTGGCCGACATTCTGCTCGGCGCGTTGGCGACAGGGTTCTTGTCGAGCCGCTGGAATTGGTTCTGGGGTCGGCTCTTCGCGGAAGATACGTCGAGGCTGGCAACGGTCGGCCAGGAGCTGCGGAGCTGGACCGTGCTGGTGTGCCTGGCGGTGGCTTCGACGCTGCTGTACTGGTCGGGCATGGTGTGGAACGACTACTTCGACCTCGACCAGGATCGGCTGGAGCGTCCGAACCGGCCGCTGGCGTCGGGACGCGTGACGCTGCGGGCGGCCTTCTGGTTCGCCTGCGGGCTGATGGCAGTCGGCTTGCTGCTGGCGGGATTGGCGGACGTGCTGTCGGGTCAGTACGTGCGGATCCGTGGCGTACCTCCGGAGCAGGTCAGCGACGCTTTTGAATTCGTGATTCGTTGGCGATCCTTGCCCACCGCCGCGGCGCTCGTCATGGCGATTTTCCTTTACGATGGCATGTTGAAGACGACCTGGGCCGGGCCGGTCGCGATGGGGCTGTGCCGATTCTTGAACATCTTGCTCGGCTTGTCGGTAGTCAATCTCCTGCCGCCATTCTGGGGCTGGCTGCTCGCGTTCATCATCGGCACCTACATCGCCGGCGTGACCTGGTTCGCCCGCACCGAGGCGCGCGCCAGCAATCAGTCGATACTGATGGGCGCCGGCATCGTGATGCTCGTCAGCCTTGTGCTGGCGTTGACGATCCCGGCCCTGGCGCTCGAAACGACGCCGGACGGCGAACCATCGCGGTTTTTCCCTTACCTGCTTGCCGGTTTCGGCGTCTACCTGGGGTTGGCAGTGGTGCGTGCGATCAAGCGGCCCGATCCGAAGCGCGTGCAGCCGGCCGTCAAGCGCGCCATCCTCGGCCTGATCATCTTGGACGCGCTGATGGCGAGCGCCTTCGTCGGCAGCATTGGGCTGCTCTTGGCCATCCTCTTGATACCGGGTATCATTCTGGGACGCTGGTTGTACTCGACGTAACCACGGCGAACCGAGCCCCGTCAGGGGCCGGGTTAGGGCCCGTTGACGTTCGCGTGGCATTACCCGGCCCCTGACGGGGCTCGGCTCGCCTACAAGATTGACCTCATGGCATCGACTGCGGTTTTGCATGAAGCGCCCACGATAACTCCGCAGGCTGGCGTGCGAACGTTCCGCCTCGGCTCCCTCACGCTCCACTCACGCTACTTCCTGTCGCCACTCGCCGGTTACACGAATTTCCCGTTTCGTGTCGCCGTGCGCGAACTCGGCGGGCTCGCCCTGGCGACGACCGAACTGGTCAGCACCAAGGCGCTTTTGCTCGGCAGCGCCAAGACGAGCGAGTTCATCGAAACCTGCCCTGCCGATGCGCCGCTCGCCGTGCAGATCTACGGCGCCGACGCCGGCGAGATGCGCGAGGCAGCCCAGTGGCTGGAGAACTACGGCGCGGCCGCTATCGACATCAATATGGGCTGCCCGGTCGCGAAAGTGGTCAAGAACGGCGGCGGTTCGGCCATGATGTGCAACGTTGCCGGCACCACGCAGCTCGTGCGCACCATCGTCGAGGGGGTGCGCATCCCCGTCACGGTCAAGATGCGCCTCGGCTGGGACGACGCCAACCACACCTCGCCGCAGTTGGCGCGCGCGTTTGAACAAGTAGGCGTCGCCGCCGTCACCATCCATGGCCGCACGCGCGAACAGGGGTTCTCGGGGGCCGTTAACATCGCCGGCATTCGTGCCGTCGTCGAAGCGGTCGAACGTATGCCCATCATCGGCAACGGCGACGTGCGTTCAATCGCCGACGCCGAGCGGATGTTTCAGGAGACCGGCTGCGCCGGGATCGGCATCGGTCGAGGGGCCTTGCTCAACCCATGGATCTTCGCACAGCTTTGCTCCTGGGAGCAATCCGGGCATCTCGGCTCGATCCCGGGCTACGATCGGCGGATCGACTTCATGAGCCGGCACTATCACCTACTCGTCGAGCAGCGCGGCGAACGGCACGCCAGCCTGACGTTCCGCAAGTGCGGCGGCTGGTATTCACGCGTACTACGACCAGGCAAGGAGATCCACCGGCAGATGATGATGCTGGAGCGAGTCGCCGACTTCGAGGAGATTGTTGCGACGCTGCGATCCAAAGGCCCGCCGCCGCACTGGAAAGCTGGCGAAATGCCGGAGATTGCGGTGCCCAAGGGGCCGATTTCGCACTGGTGACATTCCCATATAGCCCGCCGTTTACGGTGGGTTCGCCGCGGCCCCGCCGTAAACGGTGGGCTATATGCAAACGGCTCTTGTCAACCCGTTCATGTTCTGTTATCCCACCGCACCTCAAAACAGGAGATTGCGGTGGCCAAGGGTCGAATCACGCCCGCATATACCACGCGGCTCGGGCGCGCCTACCAGGGCGATGCGGCCGATGTGCTCAAGCATGTCGCCGACGAGTCCGTAGCGCTCGTTTTTACGTCGCCGCCGTTCGCGTTGCGTCGGCAGAAAGCCTACGGCAACGTCACCGCCGACGAGTACATCGAGTGGTTTTGGCCAATCGTCGAACAGATCAAGCGTATCCTCAAGCCGGACGGCAGCTTCGTCATGGAACTCGGCGGCGCCTGGAACCGCGGCAGCGCGACGCGATCTCTTTTCCCCTACGAATTGCTCGTCCGCCTCGGCAAGATCTTTTACCTGGCCCAGGATTTTTACTGGTACAATCCATCGCGATTGCCGTCGCCGGCTCAGTGGGTGACCATTCGCCGCACGCGCGTCAAGGAAGCGGTGACGCATATCTGGTGGCTGTCGAAATCGACGGAGCCGCAAGCGAACAATCGCCGCGTGCTCGTACCCTACAGCAAGTCGATGAAGCGGCTACTCAAGGATGGTTATCAGCCGGCGATGCGGCCATCGCAGCACGAGATCGGGCCGCACTTTCAGCGCGACAACGGCGGCGCGATTCCGCCCAATATCTTGACGGTGCCGAACACGCGGTCGTATGACGAGTATCTCTTCAAGTGCCGGGCGGCGGGATTGCCGATCCATCCTGCACGGTTTCCGCCCGAACTGCCCGATTTCTTCATTCGCTTCTTGACATCGGCCGGCGACCTGGTGCTCGACCCGTTCGCTGGCAGCAACGTGACCGGGCAAGTAGCGGAAGGGTTGGCGCGGAAATGGACGAGCATCGAGCTCAACGCGGATTATGTCGCGGGGTCGCAGTTGCGATTCGATGAAGCTGCCGCGGCATGACCTGTATTATTCGTTTAGCGCCCGCCGGACGCCGCGCGGGCGCTAAACGAGGAAGTCATCATGTTTTTGCCGTGCGGCTTCTCAACAGATTCAGGTGCCGCTCAAAGCGGTCCTCCATGTAGCGGTGGATATTCGTCATGACGCGGATATCGCCCGCGGTGACGGCCCGGCCGCCCGCCAGCTCGCCATCGACGTCGGCCAGCACGCGGTCGAGCTCGGCCAGCGTTTTATCCACGTCCTCCAGCCGATCGTCGAGCTGATCGCCCTTCATGTTTTCGGTGATGCTCCAGAAACGCGTGGCATCGGCGAACGTCAGTTCGTGCTTGCGGTTGTCCTCGAATTTGTGCACCGCGGTCGAGTCGGAAATCACTTTCAGGAAGCGTTCGTGCTCGCGGCTCATGCGCTGGGTGCCGCCTTCCGGCGCCGGTTCTTCTTCCTGCATCATCACGCGGCGAATGACATTGCGGCCTTCGCGCGTCAAGGCGTAGAGCTTTTGCCCCATCTTGACGAGCCAGCCGCGCCGCGCGAGTCCCTTCTCGCCCATGATGCTCGAGAGGATCTTGTTCGAGTCCGGATGCTTGTCAGCGAAGCCTTTCAGCCCGAAAGTGCTCGGAAAACGCTCCCATGATGCGACAATCAACGCCTCGGCCGTGAAGGGTGAGTGTCCTTTTTTCTCGAGGTTTTCGGCGGCAAGCAGAATCTTCTCCGGAACGGTGAAATCATCCACATTCGGTTTCGTCACTGGGTCCCCCAATCGTCTAAGGTTTGCCTGAACTGGATTCGAACCTCCTTTGGCTTCGATCCCCCAGGGAGATTGAAACAAAGTTACCCCCCCTTCGTCAAACAAATTTACGGAATGTATCGAAGGAAGTATGCGGCAGCTGACGGCGTCTCCGCTAAGTTTGGCGTCTCTTCTCTCAGCTGCAAGGTCGGCACTGACGCCGATACCCTCAGGCGCTGCCGCACAACTCGCTATCCAAATGTAATTTGCGGCTCGAAACCTTTCACCAACGCGTACTACTGAGTCAATCGCCTTCTTCAACCGTGGCGTCGATTTTCATCACCTCGCGCAACAGCACTGTCGCATAGCTCCCCGCAGGCAGCGTGAACGTGAGCCGCAACCCCTCGGGCTCCTCGTCAGCTGCAAGGTCGTTGATGTAGATGAGATTATGCCGGCGCGTTCCCTGCAAGAGTTTGCCGAATCCGTTGAAGGATTGCATGGTGAGCTCGAAGGCCGAGAGTGCCGATTGTTCGCGTTGGGCAGCCTGGTCCGACGCGGCGAACATCTTGCGTCCGAAGATGGGGCCGGCCGTCACGATCTCGCGAGCATCGAAACGCCTCTGCTCCTCGGCGACGTCCGTTGCGACAAACATGCCGCCGAACGGGACCTTGCACATGACATCGCCCGGCAGCACCCGGCGCAACAAGCCATCGCGGAAGCGCTGGGCGAGGGCATGGTTGAAGAGGGCCGACTGACCAGCCGACAGGGCGAGCTTTCTCAGAAACGGACTGCGTGGTCCCTGGCCGCCGCGCAGCAATGCGATGCCCATGTGCAGAGTTTCGCCCTCGCGGCCAAAACGCTGCGGGCCGTAGTAATTGGGCATGCCGTGCTGGCGCAGGCGATCGATGATCGCGTTGAAGGCTGACGCTGCGGCGGGAGGGCGAGGCTCCCGCCGAGCCAGGGGTTGCATTAATCCGAAGGTTTCCACGGGTTCAGGTTCGGCAGGAGCCTCGCCGTCCCGACTCTGGCCTTCCGTGCGAATCAGAATACGAAAGCGATTGCCGTGCAGATGCCCCGAGCGCAGCTTGTTGCTGTGCCGGCTGACGCGTAAGACCTTGATGCCGTCGCCATCCAACGCTGCGAGCCTTGGTTCAGCAAATGCGGGTACCGACACCATTTGCCGCGTGACGGCCCGGCGATCCTTGAGTCCAGCCGTGCCGATCTCGCCGACAGGAATGTCGAGCCGGCGGGCGATTTGCCGTTCGAAATACTCGGCCCCCATGTCGCGTTTTTCGATCCAGAGATAGACGAAATCTCCCTGGCCGGACGGCTCATAAGCGGGGATCTCCTCGACCTCGAAATCCTCCGGAGTTGCTTTGATCTTCCCGCCCACGCCGGGTAAATCGGAAGTAAGAAGCGGCGGTTGAAGCACGTCAGTGAGCGGCGGCATTCGGGGTTCCTTTCATTGCACAGTGATATCCGTTAAGATACGAACAGATCATCAAAGGATGTGCAATGGACCTCGACGCCAAAGTCTGTTACTGCTTCCACGTGACGCGCCGCAAGCTGGTGAACTTCGTGCGTCAGCGCCAGCCGAAGGTGCCGAGCCAGCTATCGGAGTGCGGCGGCGCGGGCACGGGCTGCGGCTGGTGCATTCCGTTTCTCAAGCAAATCTACGCCCAGGGGGACACCGATCTGGAAGTGCTGACGCCCGAAGAGTACGCGAAACGCCGGGCCGACTACATCCGCGCCGGCAGGGGCAACCCGCCGCCGGGGGCGACGCCCATACCGGACGATGGACTCCCCAAGCCCGCCGATGAGCGCAGCGAATCTGCGGGATAAGCGCCCGGACTATTTCGTCGTCAGCGCAACCACCTGCACATGCCCCGCCGCGACGCGAAGTCCGGCTCTCGCTGTTGCTACCGGGATTGACTACAACAACGGCAGGAGAGCCGTGGAGTGCCGAGAGAATAGCATGGACCTGACACGCAATTTGAAAAACGAAACAGTATCGCGGCTGTATCCCACGCAGCCGTGGCTGTTACAGGCAACGCAACCGGTGGCCGATGCCGTAAAGCTGATGCGCGAGAAACGCGTTGGCTGCGTTCTCGTGTGCGAGCAGCGGCTCATCGTCGGCATCTTCACCGAGCGCGATCTCTTGCGGCGCGTGCTTTCAAAGGGCAAATCGCTCGACACGCCGATGCAGGAATGCATGACGCCCGATCCGGTGACGGTGCACCCGAAGGACTCCATTAGTAGCGCGATCAAGCACATGCAAAAGGGAGGCTATCGCCATCTGCCTGTCGTGATCGATGAGAAGCCGGTGGGAATCTTGTCGGTGAAGCGGATCGTTCATTACCTCGTCGAGCATTTCCCCACGATGGTCTACAACCTGCCGCCCCATCCCCAGCCGACCCAACCCAAGCGAGAAGGCGCCTGAGGCCAGGGGGCAGGAGTCAGGGATCAGGAATCAGGAATCAGCGATTGAACGCTGTGGAGTGAAATCGATCGCCTCTGACTCCTGACCCCTGACCCCTGACCCCTGATTCCTGATTTCTAATATGTCGTCGCACGAAAAACGCCTGGGAAAAGAAGCTTCGCATCCTGCGCCGCCGCGAGGGTCGGTGCAAGAGCGCGACTCCGTGGCGATCCGTTTCGCAGGCGACGCTGCCGACGGCATGCCATTTGTCGGCGCCCAGTTTACAGCCACGTCGGCGATCCATGGCAACACGGTGTGCACACTGCCCGATCCTCCTGCTGAGATTCGCGCGCCGGCCGGGACGCTGCCAGGCGTCTCCGGCTTTCAGGTCCACTTCGGCAAGCTCGCGGTCCACACGCCAGGCGAATCACTGCAGGCGCTGGTCGCCATGAATCCGGCCTCGCTCAAGGCCAACCTATTCGATCTCGAACCGGGTGGCCTGCTGATCGTCAATTCGGATGCATTCTGTGCGGAAGAATGGGAGAAAGCGGGCTACGTCGCCAATCCACTCGAAAACGGTTTGATGCAAGGATATCGTCTGGTAGCCGTGCCGATGGACCAACTCAACCGCGAAGCTGTCGCACGCGTGAAACTCAGCTCCCGCGAAGTGGAACGGTGCAAGAGCTGCTTCGCGCTCGGCGTTGCTTTTTGGTTCTACGAGCGGCCGCTGGAAACCACACTGGCGTGGATTCACGACACCTATGCAAAAAACCCGCCCATGATCGAAGCCAGCACGCGTACGCTCAAGACCGGGTATCAGTATGGCGAAACCTGTTCGGCGCCGCTCGGGCATTACCGGGTCGGCAAGGCGGAGAACTCGGCCGGACGCTTTCGACAGATCACGGGGACCAAGGCGTTGGCGCTGGGTCTGTTGGCGGCGGCGCAGCAAACGAACCTGCCGCTCGTCTTCGCCAGTTTTCCGCTGCCACCGGCGAATGAGTTGCTGCACCAGCTTTGTGAATGGAAGCAGCCGGGCGTGAAGGTCATTCAGGCTGAGGACGATTTGGCCGCGCTCAACCTGGCGCTGGGCGCATCGTTCGGCGGCGCACTGGGCGTGACTGCAACCACGGGACCCGGGCTGGCGCTGCAATCGGAAACACTCGGGCTGGCCGTTATCAGCGAGCTTCCCTGTGTGGTCATCGACTTACAGCGTGCGGGACCGAGCGCCGGCATGCCGACCAAGTCCGAGCAGGCGGACCTGCTTCAGGCCCTGCACGGTCGCAACGGGGAATGCCCGCTGATCGTGCTCGCCCCCGCGACGCCGGCCGACGGCTTCGCAATCGTGCTGGAAGCCGTGCGCCTGGCGATCCGCTACATGACGCCGGTGATCGTGCTGTCCGACACCTTCCTTGCACAGAGCGCCGAGACGTGGCGTGTGCCGAGCTTACAGGAGTTGCCCGAGATGGGCGTAACGCACGCGGTGCCGACTGGCAACGGGTCGAGCGCCTTCTTGCCGTATGAACGCGACACTCACCTGGCGCGTCCGTGGGCCGTCCCGGGAACCGCCGGTCTGGAACACTGCACGGGCGGCCTGGAAAAGGAAGAGAGAACAGGCAACGTCAGCTACGATCCGCTCAACCATCAACGCATGGTGGCGATGCGCGCCCGCAAGATCGCCGGTGTCGCGGATGAATTGCCGCCGCTGGAAGTGCAGGGACCGGCGCACGGTGAGCTCTTGGTCATCGGCTGGGGCAGCACTTTCGGAGCGATCCGCACTGCAACCGAACGCTGCCGGAGCAAAGGACTGGCAGTGGCATCCGCTCACCTGCGGCATCTCAACCCGTTGCCACAGAATGTCGGCGCAATCTTGCGTTGTTACCGGCGGGTGCTGGTTCCGGAATTGAACGCGGGACAACTCTGCTCGGTGCTGCGTTCAGCGTACCTGATCGATGCGATCAGCCTGAGCCAGTTACAGGGACAACCGTTCTTGTTGAGCGAGATTGAACGAAAGATCGAGGAGCTAGTCATTTCGTAGCCTCAGGCTTCAGCCTGCTACGAAACATGCGAGTGAATTGCTGATGTCAACCAACGTTCTGCCACTGCTGACGCCCAGCGATTTGACTTCGGATCGCGAGGTCCGCTGGTGCCCGGGCTGCGGGGATTTTTCGATCCTGTCGCAGCTCAAGAAGGTCCTCGCGGTGCTGGGCGTACCGCGTGAAAATCTCGTGTTCATATCTGGTCTTGGCTGTGCTGGGCGGCTGCCTTACTACCTGAGCACCTACGGGTTCCACGGCTCCTACGGCCGAGCGCCGGCTCTGGCGACGGGTTTGAAACTGGCCAATCCGGACCTACAAGTCTGGGTCGTGACCGGCGACGGCGACGCCCTTTCCGCCGGCGCGGGACATCTCATTCATGCCCTGCGCCGCAACGTCGATCTGAAGATTCTGCTCTTCAACAACGAAGTGTTCGGCTTGACCAAGGGGCAAACCTCGCCAACCGCGCGGGCCGGCACCTGCACAAAGTCGACGCCGGAAGGCTCGGTCGAAGCCTCGCTGCGGCCGCTGTCGATCGCGCTGGCCGCCGAGGCAACCTTCGTCGCGCGAACCATCGACGTCGATGTCAACCACATGAGTGAGGTGCTCGAAAAGGCTGCCGCCCATCGGGGCTCGGCCTTTGTCGAAATCTACCAGAATTGCAAGATATTCAACGACGGCGTTTTCGACTACGCCACCGACGCCACCATCAAGGCTGACACCGTCATCTACCTCGAGCACGGCCGGCCTCTCCTCTTCGGCAAGGACCGCAATCAGGGATTACGGCTGAACGGTTTCGAGCCAGAGGTCGTCACGCTCGGCCACGGGATTCGCATCGACGACGTGTTGATCCACGATGAAAAGGCGTCGGAGCCGACGCTGGCGTTTCTGCTGAGCCGGCTGATCGGCCCGCAGTTTCCGGAATGCCTTGGCGTCTTTCGCAGCGTGCAGCGGCCGACGCACGCCGAGCTTCTCGATGAATCGTTTCGCCTGGGCGATCCGGCGCGCAAGCTGGAATCTTTGCTGGCGGGTGACGAATCGTGGGTGGTCGCATAGTTTAGCCGCGGTTCGTAGACCCACGCGGTTCTACGAACCGCGGCTAAACGTAGGGACAAATAATGATCTGCCCATCCTGCTGCCAAAAGAATCTGCCGGGCGACGATGTTTGCAGGCATTGCAAGCAGCCGCTGACCTCGTTTGATCGGCCGCAGCCGGAAAATCAGGTCGAACGCAGCTTGATGTACGATCAGGTCAAGACACTGAAGCAAAAGCCCCCCGTGACGATGAGCCACAGCGCGACGATCGGCGACGCCATGGCGCTGATGGTGGCTGCCAACGTCGGCGCCCTTCTGATTGTCGATGAAGTGGGACGGCTTGTCGGCATTTTCAGCGAACGCGACCTGCTCAAGAAGATCGTCGGCGACGTTGCCGACTACGTAAATTTGCCGATCACGCAATTCATGACGCCGAGGCCCGAATCGGTGGCGACGACAGACACCCTCAACTTCGTCCTGCAAAAGATGGACGCCGGCGGGTACAGGCATGTGCCCGTGCTGGAGAATGGCAAGCCTGTCGGAATCATTTCGGCACGCGATATGTTGCGATTTCTGACACGCCTCTGCAAGGAAGCCGGCGAGCGCGGGGCATCGGCATTGTGATCTGATTTCTCCATTTAGCCCGCCGTTCACGGCGGGAAAGCGACGAAGCCGCCGTGAATGGCGGAATCAGGCCGACTTCGTTACCAACGGCAACGGCAAAAGGTGCCGTTCCTCTACCCTGGACGTCGCGCGGTCCAACTCGGCCAGCTCGCGATCGTTTTCTGCGTACACCGGAATCAGGTTGGTCACGGTCTCGACGGTATACTTCGTTTGTTCTTTGAAGTGAACATACATGGCCATCAAACGCATGAGCTGAGCAAACGCGGCCGGGCCTTTCCATAGCGCTGCCCAGACATTGCGCCAGAAAAGATGCCGAGTGGTCTTGTCGAGGCTCATCGTCTTCGCCATGCGCGCGAAGGTGAGCAGATCGCGTTTGAGTTCAGCCGGGCGCGGGATATGCCGGCTCGAACTGTTCAGGACCTTGGTCAAGCGCAAGACGCGGTCGAAATAACTTTTCGGCTCGTACACCGTGCTGACGACTTTCAGGAAATCCTCAAGAATCTCGACACGGTCGCGGTGCGTGCGGAAGTTGAGCCCGCTGATCGTTTGATCGACCACCGGCACCAGACAATCGGTGGCATCGGCACCGTCCAGCATCTCTTGCTCCGTCGTGATCGGTTTGCCGCCAAACGAAAGCAATCGGCCTTCACGCAGCAAGCGCCGTGTGAGCTGCGTGTTCGGCAACGCCACCAGGAAGCCAACCATGGCGACATTGATGCACGCCTCCTCGATGAGCTGGATCATCATCTGATCCACACGCCCCTTTTCGCCGTCGAAGCCCAGGATGAAGCCGGCATAGGCAAGCATGCCATGGTCGTAGAGCTTCTGCATGCGCTGCACGATCGGGCGGAAAGAGTTTTGCTTTTTCTGCGTGATCTTGAGCACTTCCGGGTCGGGCGTCTCGATGCCGAAGAAGACGGCGCGGAACTCGGCTTCCTTCATTTGTTTCATCAGGGAATCGTCATCCATGAGGTTCAGCGAAGCTTCGGTGGTGTAATAGAACGGGTACCGGTTCTGCCGATTCCACTCGATGAGGCCAGGCAACAGATTTTTGGTGAGGTTGACTTTGTTGCCGATGAAGTTGTCGTCCACGATGAAGATTTCGCCCGAGTAGCCCAGGGCCAGTAGCGTGTCCAGCTCCCTGGCGATTTGCTGGGAGTTCTTCATGCGTGGCTTGCGGCCATAAAGTTCGATGATGTCGCAGAACTCGCAATTGAAGGGGCAACCGCGCGAGTACTGGATGTTGATGAGCGAGTAGGCCCAGAAGTCGAGCAAATCGAAACGCGGCGTCGGCGACGTGGTGACGTCGGGCTTGCCGCGCTCCTTGAAGACGCCGCGGGGCTTGCCGGCGCGCCACGATTCCAGCCACAGCGGAATGACCTCTTCGCCTTCGCCGACGACCAGCGTGTGCGCCTTCGTGTAGACCTGGGGCTGACTTGACGGATCGGCGCCGCCTACGACGACGTACTTGTCCTCGGCCACGGCGAGATCGATGATTTCACGCAGGTTCTGCTGCTGAGGCAACATGCCGCCGGTGCAAATGAGATCCGCCCATTCCCAGTCCGCCTGGGTGAGCTGCTTCACATTCAAGTCGACAAGACGAAACTGCCAGTGCTGCGGCAAAATGGCGGCGACGGTGATCAAACCAAGAGGCGGAGCAGCCGTCTTGGCACCCATGAGTTCACAGGTTGCGGTGAAGTTCCAGAAGCTTTGCCCGCGAAATTCGGGATTGACGAGCAGACAGCGCAAGGGTTGATCCGGGTCCAGCTTCATGCTTCGTCTCCATACGTGGGGAATGGCTCGGACGCACATCCTGCCTTCCCCTCTAGACTAGGCGGCCTGAGGAATCCATGCAAACAAAGAAAAGGGGAACGCACGGTGAAGACGCGGAATACACGAAAGGACGGATTCGAGCAATACTGTTTTTATGCCTCCCGCAGTCAACTTTCTTTTTCGAGGGGCTACGGCGTATCAGCGCATCGGTGTTTCGCACGCAGTTTTTCGAGTGAACGGAGTCGATCCAGATGTCACAAGTTCTCGATGTTCCGGACTCGTCGATGCTGGCTCGCTTCTCTTCACGTCCTTATCCGCTGCTTGCCGGTCAGCGTTCCTCGTCATCCTTGCGGTTCCGAGCTTCAAGCGGCTGCCGCAAGATTGGGACACGGTGTATTTTCCCGCCGCGGTTCGGCTGATTCAGGGCGAGGATATTTATCAGGAGTTTTTTGTTTAACCGCTGATCAACGCCTGGCCGGCCATTCCGTTCGTGGATTTGCCACGTCTACCGAGCCGAGCGATTTGGTATGAACCAACCATGGTAGCGCCGGTGGTACTCCTGGTCGGCGCGTGGCGGCTTTCCGGAGGTGGTCGCCAGGAAGGCGCGTCGAGCGTTCCTTGGCGGGAGCATCTCATCTTTTGGTTGGGCGTGGTGTGTGCCATTTCGAGCTGTCTGGATGCGCTCACCAATCAGCAGACCGACCTTTTCGTTGGAGCCCTGGTCATCCTCGGCTGCGTTGAATTGTTTCACCCGATCTGGCATAAAACAGCCTCAATCGGAAGCAACCTTCTCCCCCGCCTCAAACGGTAATGTTCCTTGCTCCAAGCCGAGATTCCTTTCCCTCCGGCGGTGCCTTGCCTCCACGAGCTTGTGCCGGCGCTCGGCGTAACGAGCTGCCGGATCACCGCGGT
>SHZY01000064.1 GCA_009692065.1 Gemmataceae bacterium | reverse complement strand
ACTGCCCGATGTCGACCGGACGTTTGGAGGGCACGAACACCAAGATCCAGCTCATGAAGCGCCAGGCCTACGGTTTCCGCGATCACGAGTTCTTCAAACTGAGGATCTATGCGATCCATAGAACAAAGTACGCTTTAGTCGGATGAGCCGGATTTATTCCCGAACTAGCCCCGGAGGGGCGGCAGTTAATAGCCAGGGGCGCAAGCCCCTGGAAAAGAGAGCCTCCCCTGGGCAAAGCCCTGATAAGGGCGAAAGGGCTTGGCCGTTTATGCCGTCACTCCCGCCCCTACGGGGCTTTCTAGATCGGTTGCGCCGCGTTGCGCCCCTAGCTATTGGCTTCAGCCCCTCCGGGGCTGATCACTGCTAGCCATTCCCCAGCGCCGCCCGCGTCCGCTGCAACACCGGCGAATCGTTGCCCGCGGAGCCTTTGAGCCAAAACACGCCGGCGGCCAGGAAGCGATTGCGCCAGGCCGGGGTTACGTGATAGAAATCCTCCAGCACCGCGGAGCTGAACTTGTAGTCGTGCGAATCAGTTCCCTTGGCGAAGATGAGCCGGCGGGCGGTGGTCATCATTGGCGCGAGCTGGTCGGGATGATTTTGCAAGAGGGCCAGCGTCTTGCGTGCGGCACCGAGCTTGTCGGTCGAAGCCGTCGCAAAGATATTGTCGATGGCCGCTTGGCCTTGCCCCTGCAGTTCGCCCGGTTCCAGCGCATCGACGCGCGGGTTGGCCGGCAGATTGGCCATGCGCTGACGGAACATCACCAAGAAGGACGCGGCTTGCAGCATCAAGTAACGGCGAGTCTCGTCGTTCGCGGTCGTCGAATAGCCGAAGGCGAGCGAGTTCGTGGTCGTGAGTGTGTGCAGGCCGACGATGCCGGGCTGCTTCATGAGCAACTCGCCTCCGAACAGGAAGAGCGCATCCCAGATGCACAATGGATCGATACGGTCATTGAGTTTGGTGACGACCGCGTCGGCCACATCGCCGGGACTGGCGGTCCGCAGCGTCGCCAGCAGTTCCGTGACGGCTTCGCGAGTCACCTGGCCGCGCTGCCAATCGGCCCGGATGCGCGTCAGTTTGCGCAGGTTATCGCGGCCCGGACGGTCGGCGGCATGGTCGCTGCGTGCCGGGTTCTCGTCGCGGCCGCTGTCCTGAAGTGCATAGGCCAGGGAGCGCAGGATCGGCTCCGCGTGTCGCCAGCCTATGGTGACAAGCGTGCGGTAGGAGTTGGCAACGAAGATCGCCTTGTGGCCAATGTCGCGGAAGTCTCTGGCGCCGTAGCGCCAGAGCATTTCGTAGACTTCGTTCAAGCTGCTGATACGTGCCACTTGCGCGACGGCCCGGTCGGCGTTCTCGGTCTCCCAGCCGTCCATCGCCGTGCGGAAGTTGCGTACCGCTTGTTCGGGAGCCGGCAGGCGATCGTTCGGCAATGCGGCCATGCGCCAGTCCCGTTCCTGGGCGTTGTGGGCCTGGGACGCCTTGAATGTGTCAAGTGCCCAGAAGAGCGGCAGCCAGCGGTCGCGATCCTGGGCCGCCAGGCTGGCTAGGTGCGCCGAGTTGACGACCAGCACGGCGTGGAACTTGAAGCCCACCGGCCGAGGCTGAATTCCGCGCACGCCGGCCAGCATCAAGGCGCTCAAGATCTGCTGATAACTCGCGCCTTTGCGGATGCGCTCGCCCATCTGTTCCAGCAGCCGATTGCGCGGCGAATCCTCAATGAGCCGGACGAGCCCTTCGACGTCGCCCTGCACTGGCGCCAGCGTGCGTTGCACTTGCTGGGCGGACAGGGGCGGCAGGTTGGAGAGGAACGCAAAATCGCCGGCCGCGGCGATTGCGCCGAGCTGGGCGGAGTGCTTCAGAAAATCGCGCCGCGTGGACATGGGTGTTCTCCCGCAGTTGAAGAGGTAGAAACGGGCACCGGAATGCCATCCGTTGCGGACGGCGGGTGTTGGCTTCAGAAATAGGTCGCGTTTCGACAGCCTGTTAGCCGGACGCGCAAGCGACGGATTGATTGAAACTCCGTCGCTTGCGCGTCCGGCTAACCATGCGCCCTAAGCAAAGCGGAATTCAGCCCAGCCTGCTCGCGGCGATATTCTTCGTTCTTGCGCACGCCGTAATACACCATCAATCCCACGACGCCGAAGGCGGTGTAGGGGACGCCGAGCATCAGGTAAATGCTTTGGTTCATGGCCGCAGGGAACTGATCGACGTCGTCGGCGTCATTGGCGGAGTTCGAATTGGCAATCGCATCGGCACAAAGGGGGCAGGCTCGCACGCTCAAGGGAGCGCAGAGAGCCAGCGCGATGGCGAACAAGACGGCGAGGCAACGAACTGCTTTCATGGTCGAATCTCCAACCAGCATTGTATGCGGAGAGAATCTGGGACGCCAGCGGAAACAGCCCCAGGAATCGGCCGCCTGCGGGGGGCTCATCCTGGGGCTGGCGGGGTTACCAGGTGATCCGGTAGAGCATCCAGTATACGACTACCCCCGTTACCGAAACGTACAGCCAGATCGGCAGCGTCCAGCGGGCGAGCTTCACGTGCATCTTGCGGGCGTCGCGCAGGCCTTGCACCGTGATGTAGATCGCCAGCGGTGCAACAGTGATCGCCAGGATCGTGTGCGACAGCAAGATGCCGAAGTAGACATAGCGCACGGCGCCTTCGCCGCGGAAACGCATTGGCTCCATCTCCAGCACGACGAAGTGATAGAAGAGGTAGCTCGACAGGAAGATTATCGACACTGCCAGCGCAAGCAACATGACGAGCTTGTGCAGGGTTTCCAGGCGCAAGCGAATCAGGATCCACCCCAACAGCAACAGCACGGTGCAAATCGAATTAAGCAGCGCGTTGAACCGGGGCAGGTCGGCGCCGGTGATGGGGATGCGCTCGTCCATCCGGCGGCGGGAGCGCAGGCGGTCGATCTCGGCCTTGAGGACATCGGCGGCCTTGGCGTCGGTTCCATCGACGTAGCCGACCAAGGTGCCGTGCGGGTCGATGAGCACCAGGCGCGTGGAATGAGCGATCACATCGCCCGCGGCTGGGTTCTTCTTACGAAAGACCATGTTGAAGAAGCTGCGCCGCACGATGTCGTTCACCAGATCCTCGTGGCCGGTCAGAAAGAGCCATTGAACGGGATCGGCCTGGTGATCGTTGGCGAACTCTCGAAGAGTTTCCAATCTTTCGTTCAAGAGGTCGATGCTGACGAGGCGGACGTCGGACTTGCCGCGAAAATGGTCTTGCAGCTTTTGCATCGTCGGCGTGTTGCGGCTACAGAGATTGCAGCCGGGGTAGAAGAATTGCGCGACCCAGATTTTGCCCAAGAGATCGCGGGCGCGCACGATCTCGCCGCTGCGCTCCTCCAGGGTGAAATCACCGACGGGAGTGCCGAGCTCGGTGAATAGCTTCTCTTCAACCGGCGCATCTTTTTTGTCTTCTTGTGCGATGGCCGGCACGGCGAAGAGGGCGAGCAAGAGAATCGCAAGCAGGCGGGACATGAAATAGCTCGTATGATCCCCAGGATTCGCTCCGCTCATCCTGGGGCCTGGAATACATCACTTGATGAGCGGCACGGCGCTGTCGGGGTAGGCGTGCCAGGCGAGGGTGGTGTCGATGGACAGGATGATGACCATCATGACGGTGACGATGCAGACCGGCAGGATGATGCAGTAGAGCTTGCCCCAGTCGAACTTCAGGTGCATGAAGATGCCTGCCACCAGCGTCGCCTTGATGATGGCGACGAACATTATGATGCCAGCGCTCGTCAAGTTGTGCCCCAGGGCAAAGTTGACGACGAAGGAAAGCGCCGTGCATACGCACAGGGCGTAGAAGACGTACATGTACGCTTGAAAGCTCGGGCCGGCGTGTTCGTGTTCGTCAGTCATGGGAAGACTCCTATCGAAGCCCCTTGCGGCTTAGCACTCGTCGAAAAACGTCGAGCGGTTCGGCGCTCTCACGCGAGCGCTAAGCCGCAAGCGGCCAATCGATTTACACCAGGTACAACAACGGGAACAGAAAGATCCAGACAATATCGACAAAGTGCCAGTATAGGCCCGTCAGTTCGATGCCGAGTTCGCTCTCCGGGCCGAACTTGCCGAAGAGCGCGCCGATCAAATAGATACTGAACACCACCAGGCCGCCTAGGACGTGAATTGCGTGGAAGCCCGTCATGGCGAAGTAGCTCGACGCCCACAGGTTGCCGTAGGGGATCGAGTACGACAGGTGGGCGTGCGGATCTTCTTCGAGGATGCCGGGTACGGGCGTGAAGTCCTTGGCTTTGCTCTTGTCGGGCAAATCGCAGTAGTTGGCGCTCTTGGCCTTCATCGCCTTGGTGCCGAGGATGCGCTCGTTCACTTCCTTCGGCGTAAGCTTGCCGGCGATGATGTCGTCCAGCAGATCCTGGCACATCGTCTTGGCTTTCTCGCTGACGCCGCCATCCTTCACAATGTGTTCGAGTTGACCTTTGACGTGGCGAATGAATTTTTGGCCAGGCTGGCTGTCGTAGCCTTGCACCCCGTCATTCTTGATTTCAAACACGCGGCCCGGCAGAATTTCATGGTCGAACTTCGCCTTGTATTCGACGGCCTTGACGCCGAGGAAAACGATGCCCAGCGCGAGTGTGACGCCGAGATAGAGCGTTGCCTTCCGGACGAGGGATTTCTTTTGCGTTTCATCGCTCGCCTTGCGAGCCTCGTGCAAGCACCAGTGGCACAGGACGATGCTCAAGCTGGAGCAGATCAGCACGAACGTGTTGAACGCGCCGATCCATTCGGCCAGATGTACATCGTGCGGCGACGGCCAGGGGGTTGCGCCGGTTGGTTGGCCATTGCGCAGCAGCATGTAGGTGCCGATCAGGGCCGCGAAGAAGGTGATCTCGGTCACCAGAAAGATCCACAGCGAGAGTTTGCCGTTGGGCAACGGCAAGCCCATGTGCAGTTTCGAGTGGTCAGCGGCGTCGTGTGCCATGGTTTGTCCCTTGTTGCCGCTTGCGGCTCAGCGTCCGCGTGGCGCGGCGCGAATGCTAAACCGCAAGCGGCGAAATCGGTCGTTCTATTCCGTCATGTACCGAATCCAACGTTCCAAAAGCAGCAATCCCAATACGCTCGGCAGATACACCAGAGAAGCGTGCAGCACCTTCCGGGCCGGGGCATGCGCGGGCTGGATGGCGAACATCCACACAAAGCGAAGGAAGAACATACCCAGGCCGAGCGCGCCGAAACCGTACATCAAGCTGGCGCCGAAGCGGAGGAGCGGCAGCAAGCTGACGACGATCAGGGCCACGGTATAGACCAGCATTTGCCGGGCGGTCGCGGTCCCCTCCGGATCGACACCGGGCAGCATCTTGAGATCGGCGCGGGCGTAATCCTCGCGATACATCCAGGCGATCGCCAGGAAGTGCGGCACCTGCCAAAAGAACACGATGAGGAAGAGCACGAGGGCGTTCCAATCGAGCGTTCCGGTCATCGCGGTCCAGCCGATCACCGGTGGCAGCGCGCCCGGCACGGCGCCGATGAGCGTGTTCAGCGTCGTCATGCGTTTCAGCGGTGTGTAGATGAATACATAGCTCAGATGCGTGAACACTGTGACCGCAGCCGCCAGGGGATGCGCCATCACGAAGAGCATGTAGCCAAGCCCGACGATGGAGATTGCGATGCCGAACCAAAGGACTTCCGCAGACGACAGCCGGCCGCCGGGCAGCGGCCGATTCTCGGTACGCCGCATCAGTGCGTCGCTTGAGCGCTCCAGCCATTGATTGAGCGCGCTGGCCCCCGATGCGACCAATGCCGTCCCGACGAGAGCGTGCAGCAGTTGCACCAGATCCAGCGATGCCCGCGGCGTCAGCAGGGCGCCGATCGCGACGGTGAATAACACCAGCACAGCGATCCGCGGCTTGGTGAGCTCAACAAAATCGAGCCAGCGCGATCGCGCGCAAGGCAACGCACCCACGTCCGAGCCGGCAGCGTAAAGGGCGGTTTTCATAAGGCGCCCTCCAACTGACGAGAGCGCTCAAGGACCGTCTCGACGACCGGCTTGCGATGGGCAATCAACGCGACGACCACCGTGGTCGAAAAAATCAGGGTGCCGACCAAATAATGCGCCGTGCGAATCCACTCTGCGTGCAATGAGATCGGCAGCAGCTCGGGAAGCGGCAGAAGCTGCGGGAAGTCCGCTTGCGGCGTGTAAAACCTGGCGAGCCACGATTCGACGCCGAGCAGCAGTTGCAAGGCCAGGAACGCCATTAACAGGATACGCTGTAATTTGAAACGCTCGCGCAATTCGCTGTCGCGCATCAACATCAACAACCAAAGGATAGCGCCGGTCACGATGAACGCCCCCAGGAGATGCCCGCGCGGGCCAAGCAGATCTTCTTTGTGGCGCACGAGGCCGCCCAGAACCAGTTGGCCGTAAACGAGCAGTGTTGTCACGATCGACCAGCGCTTGAGGGCAGGCGACGCCATGTCCGTCGGGTCCGTCATCCAGCGGCGCGAGGTGAACAACACCAGGCTGACGAGCACGACGAAAACGATCTGCGCGAAGCAGCCGTGCATCAGCGCGAAGTCTCGGCCATACAGAGCGTCGTAATCGACGCGGAAGATGCCGAGCAACCCTTGCCCACAAATCAACCCGAGCGCCAATAGCGAGAACCAGCCAAGCCACGGGCGACGGCCCCATCCCCAGCAACCGACGGCCACTGCGATACCGCATAGGCCGACGACGAAGCCGAAGGTACGATGGCCGTACTCGAGCAGCCAGCCGAGGCCAACGTTCTGAAAGAGCCCGGCGACAATCTCCCAGGGCCAACGAAAGCCGCGCGGATCGACCATGCCGACCTTGTGACTCGTCACGCCGGCGCCGAGGAAAATCAGCGGCAGCGTGAAGAGCACCGTCAGCACGGCGAGAGCGTGCAGCCAGCGCGGGACAACAGGGGTATTGGCAGGGTTGGGGTTCATTTGTTGTTTGCCGCTTGCGGCTTGGCAATAGCCTGTGCTAAGCCGCAAGCGGCCAAAGGGTCAATGCGCCGGGGCCGCCATCGTGCCGTCGCCTTTCTCGGTTTGCAGGCACGAATCCTTCGCCCCGAACTCGCCGTAGACGTACGGTCCGTGGTGGACGATCGGCACGGTGTCGAAATTGCCGTGGCCCGGCACCGGGTCGCCGGTGGTCCATTCGAGCGTGTTGGCATTCCACGGATTGCGGGTCGCCTTCGGCCCGAAGAACAGGCTGTACAAGAAATTGAAGAGGAAGATCAATTGCACGGTGCCGAGGATGAGGGCCGAGATACTCATGAACTGGTTCAGCGCCAGGGTATTGTTCTCGAGCACGCCGGCGGTGACGTCGGGAATTCGCCGCCGCAATCCCATCACGCCGACCATGTGCATCGGGAAAAACGTGCAGTTGCCGAAGATGAAGGTCAAGGTGAAGTGGACCTTGCCGAGGTTGTCGTTCATCATGCGACCAAACATTTTCGGGAACCAGTAATAGATGGCAGCGAAGATGCCGAACAAGCTGCTGGTGAAGAGGACGTAGTGGATGTGGGCGACGATGAAGTAGGTGTCGTGGATGTAGATATCGACCGGCGTGGCCGCCATGAAGATGCCGGAGAGCCCGCCGATGATGAACAGCGACACGAAGCCAAGCGCGAACAGCATCGGCGTGGTGAACTGGAGGTTGCCGCGGAAGATGGTGCCCATCCAGTTGAACACTTTCACCGCGCTGGGCAAGGCGATCATCATGGTGGCGATCATGAAGCCGGTGCCCAGGCGCGGATCCATTCCCGACTGGAACATGTGATGGCCCCAGACGATGAACCCGAGGCCGGCGATGCCGGCGATGGAGTAGATCATGGCGCGGTAGCCGAACAGGGGCCGGCGCGAGAACGTCGAGACGATATCGGAGACCATGCCCATCGCCGGCAGGATCATGATGTACACCGCCGGGTGGGAATAGAACCAGAACAGGTGCTGCCAAAGGAGCGGCTGTCCGCCGCCGACCTCCGGCGACCAGTTGCCGAAGGCCAGTCCGTCCGGCAGGAAGAAGGTGGTGCCAATCGTCTTGTCAAGCAGTTGCAGGATCAAGGCGACAGTCAAGACCGGCAAGGCGAAGGCTTGCAGGATGGCTGTGATGAACATGGCCCAGATGGTCATCGGCATGCGGTAAAGGGTCATGCCGGGGGCTCGCATGTTGATGATGGTGGTGATGTAGTTGACCGACCCCATCATTGAGCCGACGCCGACACAGAGAAGCGACGAGAGCCAAAGGATCTGCCCGAGTCCGGAACCGGGCGCCGCGGGAGAGTTGAGTCCGCCACCCGCCGGCATGGCGACTGCGGACAGCGTCGGGTAGGCGGTCCACCCCGAAGCCGCGGCTCCGCCGTCCACGAAGAACGACAGCGAGATCAACACGAACGCGGGCCACAGCACCCAGTACGACATCATGTTCAGCTTGGGGAATGCCATGTCGGGCGCGCCAATCATCAGCGGGATCGTGAAGTTGCCGAAGGCGCCCGTCAGGAACGGAATGATCACGAAGAAGATCATCACCGAGGCGTGCATCGTGAAGAGCATGTTGTAGAACGATTCCGGCATGCGGCCGCCGTTGTCCCTGAATTGTTCGCTCAGGAACGGAATTTCGGCATGCGGCCAGGCGAGCTGAATGCGCACCAGGAGTGCGAGGATGCCGCCCAGCCCGAGGAAGATGATGCTGGTGAAAAGGAACTGGATGCCGATGATCTTGTGATCTTCGGAGAAGATGTACTTGCGGATGAAACTCAGCTCGTGATGAGCGTGCGCGTGTTCCGTTCCGTGGGAAGCATGGGGATCCATATTGCGAACCTCGATCTATTGCCGCTTGCGGCTTAGCGCTCGCGCTTAATCGCCAGATGGTTGGCGCGAGCGCTAAGCCGCAAACGGTATTGTTGTTACCTATCACCCGTTCGTTTCAGGTAGTTTGCTTGCGCCTTCTCCAGCCAATCGCGGAACTCGGCGTGGTTCTCGTGGACGTACACGCGGCCGATCATGCGGTAATGGCCCCAGCCGCACAATTCCGCACAGGGGATATCGTAGATGTAATTGGGATCTTCCTTGCCCGTCTCGGGATTGATGCCATCGATGTAGCGTTTTTTCGCCTCGTTCCATTTGGTGTTCTTGGTTTTCTTTTGCTTGGCGGGATCGAGAGTGCGGAACCAGACCGGGATCATCTTGCCGGGCAAGGCGTCCTGCTTGACGCGGAAGTTTGGCAAGTTGAAGCTGTGAAGAACGTCGCGCGTGGTGAGGTAGACGACGACCTGATGGTGCTGCCAGATGTGCAGCTCGTTGACGACATAGACATCGTCCACCTGCGGCATCTTGCCAAAGGAATCGAAGGCCGCGGTCGGATCGCTCTGGTTTTTGATCCATTTGTCGAAACGCTCGACACTGGGATAGCGCATGCGCCATTCGAACTGGCGGGCGCTGACGCCGATCTGCAAGGAGCCGCCGATTTGGCTCGCGTCTTGCCCAGCCTTCTTGCGCGATTCGTACTTGATGTTGGCCCAGGCGCTGACCTGAGCGAAGGCGATGTAGAGGAGAATGACCGCGGGAATGAACGTCCAGGCCATCTCGATGCGATGCTGATCGTGCAGGATGCCGGTGAGCGGCTTCAGATAGCCGGGAAACTCCGCCGTTTCGCTGACCGGATGTTTGACCTCGCCGGTGCCGGCGTAATTCCACATGAACAGGACAATGAGGGCCTCGGTGAGGACGAAGAAGAACGCGGTGATGTAGAGGATGACGTAAAAGAGAAAATCGACATCGGCGGCGTGCGTGGAGATGCCGTCGGGCATCCACCAGCCCATCCAGGGGGAGATGCCGAAGCCGATAAAGCACGCTGCCATGACGACGCCGAAGAGGACGCTCCAGCCTTTATTGCTCACTTTGCAAATCTCCTGCTATTCGGATCCCCAGGAATCGCTGCGCTCATACCTGGGGCTTGGCGGTCATCACTTCAATCGATCTTGAGCCCCAGCTTGTCGCGCATGGTGGGGTAGGGGAGGACCTTGACGAAGTTGACGAGGTCCCAGAGGTACTGTTCGTTGCCTGCGAAAGTCTTGCCGAAGGCGGTCATGCCGGACCCGTTGATGCCGGAGTGAACGCGGAAGTAGATATCGACAGGCCGTTTGCCGCCGCGCAGGTTGCCGGTGGTGAGGTTATTGGGTCGAACCAGCGTGCCCCACTCGTCGAAGCGGTAGAGGGCCTGGCGTCCGTAGTTGTTGTGGCAGCTGACGCAGTTGGCGGCCTTGATCAGGTCGCGCGCCTTGTCGTCGGCCGACTGCTTGGCGGCGGCTTCAACCTCGGCCAGCTCTTGCGCCGTGAGCTTCGTCTCCCCCTTTTTTGCCTGGGCCGCGTCAATGGCATCCTTCAACGTCTTCTTCCAGGTCTTGCCGACAATTTCGTCCTTGAATTCTTGCGACGGCATGGCCGTGAAGATCTCCTTGCCGCGGCCGACCGACTTGCGCATCTGGTCGAAGTAGTCCGGAGCGTTCACATCGGTGGGATAGGGGTACGGCGCCACCTGGATCGCGGCGTTCGGGGCATTGGAAGCGTGCCACTTGGCAGCATAAAACTCCGTGTATTCCTTGACGGCTTCCTTCGCGTTATTGTGGCCCCCGTCCTTGTTCCATTCGAGGACGTTCTTTTCCTTGTTGAAACTGAAGTCCTCCTTGATGATGCTGAACTCCACGGTGCCGCGCAGGCTCAGGTGAATCACGTAGCTGACGAGCGATTCGAGGTCGCCGTCCTTGAGGAGGTTGAAGCTGGGCATGGCGGTGTTTTCGAGCCCCTCGCGCAAGGTCCGCAAGAGGTCGGCGCGGGCAGGCGGGCGCGTCGAGCCGTCGGTTGACTGATCGACCGATTGAAACTTGAACTTGCCGTAGCGGAAGTCGCGCGGGTGCGGATTGATCCAGCGCGCCGTCGGCCCGCGGCCATCGCCGGGAACGCCGTGGCAGTGCAGACAGTGGATGCGGTAGCGCGTGCTCCCCATCGCCAGCGTCGCATCATCGAGCTTCAAGTCTTCGACCTGCTTAGCGTCGAGCCCGGCTTCCTTGGCGTTGACGGTCGGCTTGGCCGGCGTGCCGAACATGGCCTCTAAGGCGTCTTCCAGCTCTTTCTTCTTGTCAGCCGTCATCAAGCCTGGATCGCGCAGCAGCTTGTGGTCGATATCTTTCTTCTTGGCGTGGTACGGATGCTCGGGATTCTGCATGTCAACCAGCTTCATGAGCGGGAAGACGCCGGGGCGGTCGGGGTCATAGCGCTCCTCGCCGAGATCCTTTGCCTGGCCGATCACCAGAGGATCGGTCCGCACGCCATACTTGATACCCGGCGAGTAGGCTGGATGCTGGTCGGTGTTGCAGCCCGTCAGGCCGAGCGCGAGGGCGACAAGGCCAACCGTGACGTGAAAAAGCGATCGATTCATATGCCATCCTGCGAAAATCATCGCGATGCGCAACCAATTGGATTGTGCTTTTGTACGGCTCGATGCGCGGGCGTCAAGCATTCGAGCGCGAAGTGAGAGCGGTGGCAACTTTCGTGCCGCGGGCCGTTTCGTTCGTATGGTTACTGGGTGGTCGAATGCCATTCTCGTTTCCGAGAATCGCGAGGAGAGCATGCTCTACAAAGTGGGACGCCTGCTGCAACTGTTGGGTCTGCTCGTCTTGCCCATTGCCATGGCGGGCGAGGCGTCTGGATCCATGCCGCTTGGCAAAATGTTGACGTGGGCGAGCGTCGGCGTCGTCCTGTTCATGATCGGCTGGATGCTGCAACAATCGCGGGGCAACCAGTAGCACGTGTGGATTTGTGGCAAGCCCTGGGATGAGGTACTCCGAATCCCAGGGGTTCGGACTACCTCACCCTCTGGGCGTCCACTGACTCGTCTCCCTCACAGCCCCTTCAACTGCTCCGTCGCGTCCTTGCCGTTGAAGTTCTGCAAGCCCTTGACAGTCTTCAGGCGGATCAGATCTTCGCGCTTGCGGATGTTGAGGTTCAAGTTGTCGATCTTCATGCCGTTCAGGAACGTGTAGTCTTTGACGTTGGTCTTGTCGAAGCCGAGATAGCGGAAGTGGATCCCCTTGAGCGGCGACAGATCGCTGACGGCCGTGCTGTTCAGTTCCAGCCACGTGACTTTTGAGTCCTTGAGCACGGCAATCGATTTGATCGGCGTCTTGGTCAGGGTCAGCGTCGTGATCTTCATCGACTTGATCGGCGTCAGATCCGAAACTCTCGTGCCCGACAAATCCAGGACGGTGAGCGGCAAATCCTTCAGCGACAAGATGCTGGTGATCGGCGTGTTGTCGGGCCAGATGTAGCTCAGCTGCTTCGATTCCTTCAGTGGCGAGAGGTCGCTCACCTGGGTACCGGAGATGTGCAGGTTCTGCAGCGGCATCCCCTTGAGGACCGACAGATCCTTGACCGGACAGCCGGGAAGCCACAGGTAGATGAGCGGCATGTCCTTGAGCGGCGCGATCGACTTGATCAAACTGTTTTGGGCGTAAAGGCCCTTCAACTGCATCCCCTTGAGCGGCGTCAAGTCGGCGACTCCCGTGACGCGCACATCCAGATGCGTCAGAGCCATACCCTGCAACGGCTTCAGGTCTGAGACCTTGGTGTAAAGCAACGACAATTCCGTGATCGGCAACCCCTTGAGCGGCGACAGATCGAACACGGGACACGCCCTCAGATAAAGCGTTTTCAGCGGCATCCCCTTGAGCGGCGTCAAGTCTTTCACATTCGTGAACTCGCCGTGCAGGACCGTCAGCGGTGCGCCTTCGAGCGGCTTCAAGCTGCCGACTTTCGTGTGCGAGAACACCAGGCTCTTGAGCGGCGCTCCCTTGAGCGGGGCCAAGGACGGGATCGCGGTCGAATCGCAGCTCACGACTTCGAGCGGCATTCCTTCCAGCGGCGCCAGGGTTTGCACGAGCGAGGAGCCGCAGTGCAGCACCTTCAGCAACTTGCCCTTGAGCGGCGACAGGTCTTTCACCTTGCTCCAGCTCATGTTCAGTTCAACGAGCGGCATGTCCTTCAGCACATCGAGCTTGTCGACGCGCAGCTTATCCACTTCCGATTGCGGCGGCGTGCCGCCGAAGTTAAGCTTGCGCACATGCTTGAGCGGCAGGAGCGGCGTGATGTCGGCCACCGCGTTGCCCAGGAAGGTAAACTCGACGATCTTGCCGTCCTCCTCCTTGAAGATGCAGGTCTCGGGCCATTTGAGATTGAGATCCTGGAGCTTGTCGAGAATCGCCTTCGCCTGCTCCTTCGGCTTCAGCGCCCCGACTTTGTCGAGCCAGGCCTGATCGACTTTTTCGCCTTGCGCAAATGCGGACAGAGTTGGCAGAAGTAACAGAACCGCCAGTGCGGCTATCTTTTTCAACATGACACGATCTCCAGGAATGCGCCAATCACTTGCTTACGTACATGGTGCAAGGCGGCGGCGCGGGATGCAAGGGAAAAACACGGAAATGACACAAACGAGCGGCCATGCGGCGGCATGGAAGACTGCGCAACGTGGCAGGACTCGGCGGTTCGCGCTCGCCGTTCGGCACCAAGTCGCAATTGATCCATCGGCGTCCCTTTGGGTATAAGAAGCATGGACCACATCCCGCCGGGCAGGAGGCCCAGTCGATGAACGCAATCGCGAAACTGAGTTGGCTGCTGATTCCGACCATGACCCTGGGACTGCTCGCCTTCACGCAAGCGCAGACGCAGCCAATCGTCCCGGCTACCCGCGTCGTGCCCGCCGATAGCGCGCTGGCGAAGCCACGCGACGGCAGCAAGCTCCCCGAGTCGGCCCAGCCGATCTTTTTCAGCGCCTCGCGCGCCATGGATTGGCTCAAGCTGACGAACAAGCCCGATGGCCGTTTCGTCTACGGCTTTCAGCCTGCCCTGCGCGTGCAGATCGACGGCGACAACTTCGTCAGCCAGGCGGGGGCAACGTTCGCGCTAGCACGGGCCTCGCGCTATTATCGCGACGGCCGTGGCACCGCAATCGCCGGCCAGGCGCTCCTGGCACTGCTGGGAAGCGAAACGATCGTTGAAAAAGACAAGGTGCTGCGCTACCTCGCTGCGCCGCCGAACGCGGTGGACCGCCTGTCCGCCCAAGGCTTGCTCATCTCGGCCATTCACGAACTCCTATCGCCGCAGGAACGCAACGACCTACTCCAGGCCGCTGACGAGTTGTGCAACTATCTCCGCGCCCAGCAAAGGCCGGACGGTTCGCTGTGCGTCTCGGTTGACTCGAACCTACTCAGGAGTGGCTCTGAAGAAATCGACGCGGCCCGCGCGGGCTGGGCGCTGCAAGGAATCATCCGCAGTCAAAAGCATCGGCCCGCCGCGTGGAAGCTCGATCTACTTCGCAAGGCGCGCAGCCACTACCACGGGTACTGGCAGAACAACAAGAACCTCGCAACGGTGTGCAGCCACGCGCCGGCCTATGCCGAGGCTTATGCACAAACGAAAGACGCTGCCTTCGCGGAGACGGTGTTCGCCATGAACGATTGGCTGATTTCCTTGCAGCATCGGGACGAATTCGATGCCGCGCGCAAGCACTGGGCCGGCGGGTTCCCGCGCTTCCGTGATGGCAAGCCAGACGCGGGCCCGCCCGACATCGGCTCGGCCCTGGCGGCGGAAAGTTTGGCCGAGGCGTGCCGGGTCGCCAAGCAGGCGGGCGACTTGCCTCGCTTGCAGCGCTATGAGCGCGCACTCCTGATGGACGTCCACTTCCTGATGTCGCTGCAATACACCGCGAAGACGACGGCACACTTCGAGCAGTTCTTCCGGCCCTCGCTCCTGGGCGCGTTCCACGCCTCGCATCAGGACGGGAGCCTCCGGATCGATTACACCCAGCACGCCCTCTGCGCCATGGTGCAGTATCTGGACACGGTGGTGGAGTGACAGGGATCAGGAGTCATGGGTCAGGAGACAGGGGTCAGGATCAAGATCTTGCTTTCATCGGACTATGGATAGCGCCGTCGGACGAGGGTCAGGTGCATTTGATTCCTGACCCCTGACTCCTGCCCCCAGCTTGCTGGCCGATGCCTCGAAATCGGCCTATAATGCCCTCTTGCTGCGCTTGCGATGCCCTTTGTCCAGGCATGGCGCCAGATCGGTTAGCACTCATGAACGACGAACGTCCCCCCTCGCCGAGACCGCGTTGCCGAAGCCTAACCGGCGTGCGCATCCTCGCGACGGGCAGCTATGTGCCAGATTCAATCGTCTCGAATGAGCACTTGCATGAGCGTCTCGGCTTCGATTCCGATTGGATCGTCAAGCGCACCGGCATCCTCGAACGTCGCCACGTCCTGCCTCATCAGGCCACCAGTGATCTCTGCTACGAAGCCGCCCGCCGCTGCATTGACTCGGCCGGCGTCAAGACCTCCGACATCGATCTCTTGCTTCTCGCCACGTTCACGCCGGACATGTCGTTTCCCTCGACCGCGTGCCTGGTGCAAGACCAGCTCAAGCTCAACTGTCCCGCCGTCGATATGCAAGCCGCGTGCGCGGGCTTCATGTACGCGCTTATCACGGGGGCCGCCTATGTCGCATCGGGCGCCAGTGATCTGGCGCTCATCATCGGCGGCGACGCCAACTCGCGCGTCGTCAATCCGAACGACATCAAGACCTACCCGCTCTTCGGCGACGGCGCCGGCGCGGTCCTCTTGACGCGCGGCCGGCGCGATCAAGGCATCCTCAGCTACAGCCTTGGCGCCGATGGCTCGGGCGGCGATCTCCTCAGCCGACCCGCGTGCGGCAGCCGCATGCCGCCGAC
The DNA here is from genome assembly GCA_009692065.1 of Gemmataceae bacterium. Classification (GTDB taxonomy): domain Bacteria; phylum Planctomycetota; class Planctomycetia; order Gemmatales; family Gemmataceae; genus SIAQ01. The sequence continues at coordinate 15,842 of SHZY01000064.1, read as the reverse complement.
GCCGGACCTCATCGACAAGGGCATGCATTACATGTACATGGACGGCCGAGCCGTCTTCCGCTGGGCCGTCGCCATCCTGTGCGACACCATCCAGGACGTGATGAAGCACAGCGGCTTCACGCCCGATCAGGTCAATCTCTACCTGCCCCATCAGGCCAACATCCGCATCATCAACGCCGCCATCGATGTGTTGAAGATCCCGCGCAGTCGCGTGTTCAACAACCTCGAACGCTATGGCAACACCTCCGCGGGTTCGATCCCGCTGGTCCTCGACGAGGCGATGCAAGAAGGCCGCATCAAGCCGGACGATTTAGTGGTTCTGAGCGGCTTCGGCTCCGGCCTCGCCTGGGGTACGGCGCTGATGCGGTGGTAGGCGATTTGTCGGCGTGGATTCCCGCCTAATCCCTTGGCCGCCCCTTTTGCGCTTCGTAAACTAATTCACAGCGATTCAGCCCATTCCGCGACGGAGCGCCGCGCCATGACCGATCCCTATGCCGTGCTCGGATTACCGGCCGCTTGCGACGATGAGACGATTCGGCGTCGTTATCTCGAACTCGTCAAGCAATTCTCGCCGGAGCGTCATCCGGAAAAATTCGCGGCCATTCGGCGTGCCTATGAGAGCCTGCGCGATCTCGACACGCGGCTGCGCTATCGGCTGTTCGAAGCGGGCCGAAACGAGAGCATGGACACTCTTCTTGAGGAACTCGCATGTCGGACGTCACGTCGCCGGTTGACCCTGAAAGCCCTGGTGAACTCGGTGCAAAAGCCGTGAACGAAGACGCGATTGAATCGATCCTGGCGGACTTTCAATCCTGGCTCATGGAGGCGAAGGAAGCCCCGCCGCCCGAGCCGACGCCGAGTCTGGATGTGGCGACCGTCCTACAACACTTCATCGCCCTTCGCCAGGAAGTCAATCTGCAAACGAAAGCAACGCGCGCCCAGCAAGAGCAGGGAGGCGAGGCTATCGCGCTCTTGCAACAAGCCCTGGAGGCGATTCCGCAAGCGGAGCCGAGCGACGACAGCGAGCAAGAGGCTCTGCTACGGCCGTTGCTCAAGACGCTGATCGACGCCCATGACGCGCTCTCCCTGGCGGAGCGCGAGGTGAAGCGAATGCTCGACAACCCGCCCCCGCTGCCCGAAGCCCAGGGACGGCGGTCCCTGGGTTTGGCGCCCCCGGAGATCAAGCTAAAGATCCCGCACTGGGCGCGCTGGATCGGGCTAGACGCGTCCATCGAAGCACAACTCGCTCCCTTGCGCGCCTGGTGCGCGGCCCAAAACGGGCAGCCCGCTTCGGATGAGTCCGCCGATCGCTTGCAGCAAATTTTCGATGCCCTGCTAGTCGGCTATCGCATGAGCTTGCAGCGTCTGTCTCGCACGCTGGAGCAGCAGGGACTGGAGACAATTGAGTGCGTCGGTGAGTCATTCGATCCGGAGGCGATGGAAGTCGCCGAGGTCATTCGTGAGGAAGGACGCACCAGCACCGAGGTGCTCGAAGTGATTCGCAACGGCTACCGCTGGCGCGGGCGCGTGTTCCGGTACGCGCAGGTACGCGTCGCTAAACCCTGAATAGAATGTTTTCGATCTCTTCGTTTAGCGCCCGCGTGGCGCCATGCGGGCGTTAACGGGGAAGTGTATTACCCTCCGCGGAAGGACCCATCCATGTCCGAACCCATCCTCGGCATCGACCTCGGCACCACCAATAGCGAAGTCGCCATCATCCAGGACGGCAAACCGATTGTCGTGGAAGAGGACGGCGATCCGATTCTGCCTTCCTTCGTCGGCCTGGCCGAAGACGGCAAGCTGCTCGTCGGCAAGGCGGCGCGCAATCAGTGGGTCGTTGCGCCCGAACGCACCGTCAAGTCGATCAAGCGCAAGATGGGCCAGGATGTGAAGGTCAAACTCGGCGATCAAGAGTATCGCCCGCAGGAAATCTCCGCGATGATCCTGCGCGCCCTCAAAGATCGCGCCAGCGCCAAGCTCGGCCAGCCGGTGAAGAAAGCCGTCATCACCGTGCCGGCGTACTTCAATGACGATCAACGCAACGCGACGCGCGAGGCCGGCGAGCTGGCAGGCCTCGAAGTCGTGCGCATCCTCAACGAGCCGACCGCGGCGTCGCTGACTTACGATCCGAAGAGCGCCGAGCTGCACCGCATCCTCGTCTATGACCTGGGCGGCGGCACCTTCGACGTCTCCATCGTCCAGGCCCAGGACGGCGTCATCGAAGTCCTGTCGAGCCATGGCGACACCCAGCTCGGCGGCGATGACTTCGACGACCTGCTCTTCAAGCACTTCGTCGAAAAATTCCAGGCCCAACACGGCATCGACCTCTCCGCCAACATCGTTTCCAGGGCACGCCTGCTGCGGGCCGTCGAGTCGGCGAAACGGCAGTTGTCGTACCATCCGTTCATCCGCGTCGAGGAAGAGTTCATCGCCGAGAAGGACGGCCAGGCCCTTCACTTGCAAATGGAGATCGAGCGCCACGATTACGAGGAGCTGATCCGCCCGCTCCTGGATCGCACCATGGACTGCGTGCAGCGCGCCCTCGAAGACGCCAAGCTGGCGCCGTCCGCGCTCGACAAGGTGGTCCTCGTCGGCGGCAGCACACGCACGCCGCTGGTGTCGCGCTTGCTGGAAGAACGCCTGGGCCAGCCGGCGCATCAGGAGGTGAACCCCGACCTGTGCGTCGCCATGGGCGCCAGCATCCAGGCTGCCCTGATCGCGGGAGACGACGTCGGCGCGGTGCTCGTGGATATCACGCCGCACTCGCTCGGCATCCGCTGTCTCGACTACCTGCACGGCATCGACTTCCCGTTCCGCTTCGCCCCGATCGTCCGCCGCAACACGCCGCTGCCGGCGTCGCGCAGCGAGATGTTTGCGACGGTTCACGACAATCAGAAGGAAGTCGAGGTCGAGGTCTACCAGGGCGAGAACGACGATGTGCGATTCAATCACAAGCTCGGCAATTTCCGCATCACGGGGCTGGCAGACGTCCCTGCGGGCAACTCGCTCACGGTGCAGTGCGATCTCAACCTCGACGGCATCTTGAAGGTGACCGCCAAGGAGAAGGCGACCGGGCTGCAAAAAAACGTCACCATCGAAAACGCCCTGGCCCGCTTCGAGGGCAGCGAAATTGCCGAGGCCCGCGAACGGCTCGACCGCCTCTGGGATCAGTCCGCCCCCGCCGGCGCCGACGATCTCGAAGAGGACGACGAGGACTTCGACGACGACGAGATGCCGGAGCTGGTTGCCGGCCCGCGTGAAGGGCAGCGCGAGTCGGTGCAGGCCCGTGCGCTTCTGGAGAAGGCGGAACGCTTGCTAGAAAAAGTCGCACCAGAAGACAAGGTCGAGTTGGAACGCATGCTGAACGCGGTGCGCGGCGCTGTCACCGATCGTCAATGGGAAGCGGTGACGAAGGCGTGCAATGAGTTGAGTGATATTCTATTTTATTTGGAAGATGCGTGAGTGGTGAGTGGTGGGGGTAAGGTCCAATGCGCTGTCCGGTATGCCGAGCCGAGAATGCCGAGGACGCGACGTGCCGACGCTGCAAAGCGGACCTGTCGCTTCTGGTGAGGCTAGAGCAATCGCGCCGCCAGGCGCTTGCGGAGGCGGCCGCCGCGGCGGTGTCGGGCAATGGGGCTCAAGCGTTGGTGCATGCCGAAGCCGCCCATCGGCTCCGCGCGGACAGGGAGTCGTGGCGCTGGCTCGCGGTCGGCAGTTTGCTGGTGCGCGATTTTGCGCTGGCGCTGGCGTGTTATCAGCAGGCGAAAAGTGTGGCGTGATTTGCCGGCCGATGCCAAATTCCCAGTCCCGCAGGGACGTTTGATAATAGCCCAGCGATTTATCGCTGGGTAACCCCAGATCCACGGGAAATAAGTCCCGCCGGGACGATTGAAACGCACCGGTTTCAGTCGTCCCACCCGGGACTCCGCGATCTTGTGCGACGAGCAAACCCAGCGATGAATCGCTGGGCTATTTGCAGGCGTCCCTGCAGGACTGGATTCCGGCTTGATCCGAGTCTCGGTCAGCGGCGTAAAAAAAAATACGGGCCGCTGATCGGCTCGTTTCTCGTTAGTCCATCGCAGATTCGCTATCAACTCCCCAGGAGCAGACTCGGCTCCCAGCCGACGCGCTCGGCGCTGGCACGCAGTTTTTCGAGGGCCCGGTTCTGAATCTGGCGGACGCGTTCCTTGCTAATGCGAAGGAGATGGCCGATCTGGCGGAGGCTGTGGGTGCCGTTGCCTGTCAGGCCGAAGCGGAGGTCGAGAACCTTGCGTTCGCGCGGCCTCAAGTTCTCCATGAGAAAACTTAGCGCTTCCTGGCGTTCAGAATTCGTCCGCAGCGTTTGGCTCTCGTTGTCGGGCATCGCTTCGGTGAGCTTGAAATCGCTGTCGTCATCGAGGACGGCATTCAGCGATACCGGAGCGCGGGTCGCGGTTTGCAGGTGCGTCAAGTGCTCAAGACTGCTGCCGGTGCGATGGGCCAATTCTTGCGGGCTGGGCAGGTGTTGGCCGCCGTGAGCGAGAGCTTCGGATTCTTGCTGAAGAAGGCCGAGTTCTTGCAAGTGGTGCGGCGACAGGCTGACCAGATGGCTCTGCCGTGCGACCGCGATTTGCAGCGTCTGCCGAATCCACCAGGTCGCGTAGGTCGCCAGCCGGGTGCCGTGGCTGACGTCGAAGCGATCGATGGCTTGCATCAAGCCGCAGACGGCCTCTTGCAGAAGGTCGGAGTAGCCAAGCGCGTGATGGCGGAAGCGCTTGGCGACATGGGCCGCGAGCCGAATGTTAGCGGACGCGAGCCGATGTTTGCAGTGGATGTAGCGGTCGTGGACCCTGCGGATCGCATGGTGATCGCGGGCTTCGTTGTCGCAGTAGTCGCGGATGAATTGAGCCATTGGCCACGGCTCGAGAACGGGCCGGTGGGCACGCAGCTTGGGGAAGTAGCGAATAAGGAATTTCACTAGCTCGCTTTTGCATTCCCAGAAAGCTGCCAGCAGGTGACGTTCTTCTTCGGGGGTGAGGAGGTCCGAGGAGAAGATCGTCTGGCTGGTATCGATGGCGAAAGTTTCTACGGGCGCCGCCTTCGCCCGGCGCTTGGGTGACTTCGTCTTCATTGCCGACTTTCCCTTAATCAAAGAGGTTTTCTAGCCACGTTGCGGGTGAGTCCAGGACGCTTTTCCGTGCCCCGTGGAAAAGCGGCGAACCGCACGAGCGACAAGGCACCGATCGGGAAAGGCCATGGCCTCCCTGGAGGTGATGTCACCAGTCGTGCCTTCGCGGTTTTTCAATGCTCCGTTCAGCCGGACTGACTGAAAAATCGTGAGGCGCACGTCCTTGAACCTTCCGGCGTCGTTTCAACGCGAGTCAAAACAACGCCTCCTCGTCACAACTACGAGGAGCATGCTTCGTACTTCATTTCACGAACCATTGTAAATCGGCAAAGAACGGATTACAAGTGTTATTTTCAGAAAATGTGAAAATAATACCCACGCGACGCACCGATCGGTGAGGATCAGGAAAAGTGGTCGTTTCAGGCAGGATATCACTGACTTTAGAGATCCTATCATATCTGCCGTCAAGCGGCATGGGGGTTCGGCAATTTTTCCTCTTTCTGTGGATTCTTCAGCTGGAATATTCGTAATTCATGAAGAAGTGCCAGGATTTCCTGGTTTTGCTTGATGATTTCGTCAAATACGCTGTTGCATGCCGTCTTTTCGACCTGCTTGACGAGCCAGCCAAGTTCGACCTCTTCGGCCGCCAGCTCACGGACGGGGAGCGGCTTGGTCATGCGGAACAGCGACTTGGGATCGACCATTGGAAACAGGCCGGCGAGACGTCGGGCGGTTGGTTCTACCGTTCCGCCGTGTAGCCTCACCACCGACCCCTCTTCCGGAGAGACCTGGGAGTCGGGTTCCTGCGCGAAAATGTGCAGATGCTGGTTTTTGATCTGAAAGCAAATCTTCGCCTTGCCGAAGAGCACCAGCGCCTGGCTGGCAATCACAAACGTGCCGGCGGCGATGCAAATCTGCTCGTGAGCGTCAAAGTTAAGCAAGCTCGCAACGCGACGGGCGCGCTGGCGCGCCAGAACGGCGTCTTTCTTGCCGCCCAAACACAAGGTCAAAAAAGGGGACATCGTCATGGTCGGTCCGTCCTTGACCAACATTTCCCCACCTCCCCGCGCGCGAAGGGCTTGGGTGAGGGTGCATCCTGATGGGGGAATATATTAGCCGATCGGCCTTTTTTTCGATAGACCAATTCTTCGCGAATGGGAGATTGCAGGGAAAAATGACTTTTTTCGTTGAGCCGGCGAGCTTGCTCGCCGCGGTGGATCGAGTTTGCGGCGAGCAAGTTCGCCGGCTAAACATATTGCATACCGCGCGTTGATGATTTAACCTTTTCTCTCGAGGAGTGCCAAATGGCTGACGAACTGCGAACCCCCGAAGGCAACCCGCCCCCCACGCCGGCTCAATCGCAACAGCAATTCCCGACCGACACGAGCGATATCTCGATGGTCTACACGAACTTCTGCCGTGCCAGCACGACGCCGGAAGAGCTGGTCCTCGATTTTGGTTTGAATCCCTACCTGCAGCCCAACCCGGCCGAGCCGGTCAGGTTGACGCACCGCGTGGTGATGAACTTCTACACCGCCAAGCGTCTCCTGGGCCTCCTGTCGGCAATCGTCGGGCAGGTCGAAAATTCCTACGGCGCGCTGGAGCTGGATTTCCAGAAGCGCATGCGCGGCGGCCGCCCGGTGACCCCCTCGTTGACGCCGAAGCAATAATCGGCCTCGATTTCGCCGCTTGCGGCTTAGCGCTCGACCGGTGCTACGCCGCAAGCGGCGAAATGAAGTTTTCCCTTGCGAAAACCGATTAATAACCATACCGTAACAGTGCTATTTGCGAATCCCGATCTTTTGGGTCAAATCGAGGAGGAATCGAACATGCGTGCCTTCATTGCTGCTTTTGCCCTGGTAGGCGTGGGCTTACTGGTGGCGACCGACGTCAATCACGCCCAGGACAAGAAAACTGACAAGGACAAGAAAGAAGTCGTCCTCAAAGGCTTGGTCGCTTGCAACAAATGCGAGCTCGGCAAATCCGACAAGTGCGAAACGGTCCTCGTCGTCAAGGATGAAAAATCCAAGAAGGACATCATCTACTTCTTCGACAAGGCTTCGCATGCCAAGTTCCACGACGACATTTGCTCCGCCGCCAAGAAGGGCACCGTCACCGGCATCGTCACGGAAGTGGACAAGAAGAAGGTCATCAGCGCCAAGAAGGTCGCTTACGACTAATTGCAGATTGTAAATTGCAAATTGCACGACCCCTTGAGCGCAATCGCCAAGGGGTTTTTTCTTTGCAATTTGCCGTTCATTCGCCTTCGGGTAGGATGAACTCCAACCAGGGAGGATCCGCATGAAGATCATTCTCGCCAATCCGCGCGGCTTCTGCGCCGGCGTGAACATGGCCATCGACAGTCTTGAACGCGCCCTCGAACTCTTCGGCACCCCGCTTTACGTCTATCACGAAATCGTTCACAATCGCCACGTCGTCGAACGCTTCAAGAAGCGCGGCGTCGTTTTCGTCGATGGCATCGATGAAATCCCGGCGAACTCGGTGGTGCTCTATAGCGCCCATGGCGTCGCGCCAGCCATCCGTGAAGCCTCGCGGGAGCGCAATCTCAACGCCATCGATGCCACCTGCCCGCTGGTCACCAAAGTGCATCTCGAAGCCATCCGCTTCGCCAAGGAAGGTTACACGATCTTGCTGATCGGCCACGAGGGGCACGACGAAGTTCTAGGCACCGTCGGCGAGGCGCCCGCCAACATCCGCCTGGTGCAGGACGAGCAGGAAGTCGAAGCGCTCGATCTGCCGAGCGATGCCAAGATCGCCTACCTGACGCAGACCACCTTGAGCGTCGATGACGCCGAGATCATCATCGCGGCCTTGCGCAAGCGTTTTCCGAATATCGTTGGGCCGAAGAAGGACGACATCTGCTATGCGACGCAAAATCGCCAGGAGGCCGTCAAGGAACTGGTCCCCGAAGCCGACGTCGTCTTGGTGCTTGGCAGCCGCAACAGCTCGAACAGCCTGCGCCTTGCCGAGTTGGCGACAAGCTGCGGCAAGTCGGCGTATCTGATCGACGGTGTGAGCGAGATCAACCCGGCCTGGTTCGCGAACAAGAACACGGTCCTGGTCACCGCCGGCGCCAGCGCCCCGGAGGACGTGGTGCAGGAATGCGTCGATTACCTGAAGCACCACTACAGCGCGACGGTGGAGACGCGCACGGTGCGCGAGGAAGACGTGAGCTTTCATTTGCCGAAGGAGCTAAGGTCGTTGACGCTGGTGAATTGACGTGCGCCGCTTGCCGTTTAGCGTTCGCAGTGTGCCACGCGAACGCTAAACGGCAAGCGGCAAACATATGCTATTCCTGCGCCGCCCGCTGCAACCGGTCTCGCACCGCCATCCAGTCGTCGCCACCCGGCGGCATCTCGACAACGATCCGATCTAGCTCCACCGCATCGAGTTGATGCAAGGCCGCATAAAGTCCGGCGGAATAACCGATCGCATCAGCCGGCAGCACGACTCGTACCGCCCCCGCTTCCCCTTCGTCGAGATGGTTCAACCAGCCGACGCGCAACCCTTGCGTGCACAACTCCTCGACGCGCTCTCGACTGTGCATCGTTATCTCCAGCGGCGTCTGCGGAGCGTAATGCCGGCGCATTTGCCCCGGCGAACGCAGCGGCTCCGCGTTTTCATGTCGCACGTGATCGATGGGGCCGAGCAGTGCTTCCAGCGCCGCCACCGTCACCAGGCCTGGTCGCAACAGCCGCGGCCGGTCGGCGGCCAGATCGAGCACCGTCGATTCCAGGCCGCCGGTCGTTTGCCCGCCATCGAGCAAAAGATCGATCTGATCAGTCAGAGAGTTTAGCACGTGCTCCGCGCACGTCGGCGAAAGTTCCGTGGAGCGATTGGCGCTCGGCGCCGCCACGGGTAATCCGCAGGCGCGCAGGAGAGCCAGCGCAACCGGGTGAGCCGGAATGCGCAGCGCGACCGTGGGACCACCTGCCGTCACCAGGTCGGGAACGCACGCCTGCTTCGGCAGCACGAGGGTAAGCGGACCGGGCCAAAAGTGATTTGCCAGAAGTTCGGCTTGGTCGGGCCAGGCGCTGGCGAGTTTCTTGGCATCGTCCGTGGTTGCGACATGAACAATAATCGGGTTCTGCGCGGGCCTTCCCTTGGCAGTGAAGATGCGTCCGACCGCTTCTGGGTCAAGAGCGTTGGCGCCAAGGCCGTACACCGTCTCCGTCGGGAACGCGACCAGGCCGCCGGATTGCAGAATGCGCGCGGCCCGTAGGATTGCATCAGAGTTTGGGGTTTGCGCATCGACGCGCACAACATAGCATGACATGTTTTGCCCTAACCCAGGCAATCGCTGCGCTCATGCCTGGGCTTGGATTGAACCACTCACCACTCACGACTCACCACTCACCTTATCGCGGACCGGATCATTCTTGTAAATGCGAATCTGGTTCAGCGCCTTCAACACGTCGTGAAAGCTCTCGGGCCGATCCTCACGCTTTTTCGCGAGACAGCGCAGCACCAGGTCGCCGAACTCCGACGTCAACTCCGGACAGTATGCCACAGGCGACACCGGCTTCTCGATAATGTGCTTTTGCAAAAGCTCCTGCTGCGTGGCCGCGCGGAACGGCGGGCGAAACGTGGTCAACTCGTAAAGCGTCGCCGCGTAGCTATAGATGTCGGCCCGGCCATCCAGATAGTGGCCGCGGATTTGCTCCGGCGACATGTAGCTGCGCGTTCCTTGCACGTGCTTCTTGCGCTGAAACAGCCTGCCGAAGAATCCCGGCGCCGCGCGGACGCGCTCGGCAATGGCGAAATCGATCAGGCGTAGCTCCCCCTTGCTGTTCACGAGCAGGTTATCGGGCTTGATATCACAATGCACCCAGCCGCCGGCGTTGACGTAAGCCAGGCCAGTGGCTGCCTGCTTGAAGATGCTGTGCGCATGCTCGCGTAGAAAATCGTAGTTCTTCTGCACGAGGCGTGTTTTCAAACTGCCCGACGGGAAGTATTCCATGCAGAAATAGTGGTGCAGGCTCTCATTGCTGACGTAGGCGATACGAATGACATTTGGGTGCGTCATTTCTCGGCCCACAGCCGCTTCATGGTAGAGCGTATTCCTGGCTTCGCTGTCATGGATCTTGTCGGGCAGGAGCTGTTTCATGGCAAAATGGCGATGGCTTTGCACCTCGACGACTTCCCACACCTGGGTGCTCTGTCCCGTCAGGATACATTTGATCAGACGATAATTGCCGATGATGTCTTCTGCCATCTTGCCCTCAGGGGTCAGGAGTCAGGAATCAGGGATCAGCAGTCAGGAGAAAACACCCTCCCTGACCCCTGGTTCCTGACTCCTGATTCCTCGTATTTACCAATACTCCTCGATATGAATGTTCCCCTTCAATTTTAAGCTCGGCTGGTCGGCGTGGAAGCCGCGTTGGGTGAGAATTTCGATCACGCCGGGCGGCTGCGGATAGATGACGCCGCCTGTGGCCTTGTCGATCTCCGCCGCGCCGATCATCTTGGGGTTGCCGCACAGGTAAACGTGCGTGCGCGCCGGATCGAGCGTGTCGCCCAGCCGGTCTTCGAGCTGGCCGCTGGTGATCAAGTCCTGGATGTAGACCTTTTGACCTTGATTGGTGGTTTCGCGCGTGGTGAGACCCAGGTAGGTGTAGTGCGAGTAGCGGTGCGTCAATTCCTCCTGAATGGCGAGATAGCCGAGATCTTGCTGATAGCGCACGCAACAGGCGGCGAGGATCTTGCCCTGGTGATTCTTGGACAGCAGCTCCCAGAGCATGTAATTGTGCGGCGCCTCGCCCGTGCCGGTTGAGAGAAACACGACGTTGTCGGTCGGCTGGACGGGTTCGAGCGTGAAGTGGCCGGCGATCTTTTCGCCCAGAAAGCCGCGGTCCCCTTCCTTGAGATGGAAGAGGCGCGGCGTCAGCGCGGGGGGATGGTCGGCCTTGCGCACCAGCACGATGTAGAACTCCAGCCAATCCTGGCCCACGCGGTCGGGCAGGTCTCCCTGCTCGTCGAGGATGGAGCTGCCGATCGAATACGCCCGCCGGATCAGCTTCCGCTCCTCGCCGGGCTTGGGGATTTCGTCCTGACACCCCGGCGCACGCGGCTCCCAGTGCCCCATGCCGAGCGTGGAATATTGCCCCGCGCGGTGCGGCGGGACTCCTGCGTCGGGGCGAACCCGCACGATCATCAAGTCGGGGTTCGCCAGCTTGAGGGAAACGACCGTCGCGTTGTATTGTTTCGTTCGAAGCTCTGAGATTTCGTCCGGTGTCATCATGAATACCATGGGTCGGTTTTCGTGGAACCTTGTCCGACGATAAAAAACAAAAACCTCCCGCACGAGAGGAGGTTCGCCTGTCAGGCGTTAGTTCATTGTACCAAATGGCGTGGTTTGGAAGAGCGCCAAACCGGCGAGCGGCATTTTTCCGCAAGAGTGAACGAGGAGAATTTGCAATCACGACAGCTTGCGGACCGTGTCGCGGAACACGTCCAGGCAGGCGCGGATGTCGGCCGTCGGATTGGCCGGGTTCGCTTCATACTCGATCGCGATATAGCCCGCGAACTTCACCTCGCGCAAAGCACGCAGCACGCTGCCGACGTTGAGCACGCCGCGGCCATAGACGACGTCGGTGCGCGTCTTGTTGTCGTGATCCTTGAGATGCATGCCGAAGTTGCGGGCGCCCATGTGGCGAACTTGCTGAGCCGGGTCGAGCTTGCGATTGAAGGGGTCCTGGGCGCTGCGGATGAGATGTCCGGTGTCGAGGCACGAGCCGACGAGCCGATGCCGATTGCCGACCGCCTTCATGATTTCCTCGGCCGAGTACCAGCGGTGCAGTTGCTTGCCGGTGGGGCCGTGCGGATGAATCGCGATGCCGATATTGAACTCGGCGACCAGCTTGTCGAGGCTGTCGAAGCTGTCCGGACTGGGGTCAGCGCTGAGGTAGCGCACGCCGAGCCGGCGGCCGAACTCGAATAGCCTGCGATTGGCGGCGTGATCCTTCGTGAAGCTCTCGACGCCGAACGCGATCGGCGTGATGCGGTGCTTCTCGAGCAAGCCGCGGACGGCTTTCATCTGGGCGTCGTTCGCCGTGGTAGGCACGTGCCCGCGATAGAGTTCGACGTAGCGCAGCCCAAGATTCTGGATTTCGCCGAGCGCCTTTTCGAGATTGAATTGCCGATAGCTGTAGCTCTGGATGCCTACGGTAAACCCGCCGAACGGGTCCTTGTCAGGCTGGCGCGGTTCGCCGCCCTGCGATAGTGCAGGGATCGCGGCGGCGCCAATCGCGGCGGCCGTGGTTTTCAGGAATCGACGGCGTGAAGAAGTCGCCATGGCTGATCCTCTCGAATGCGGGTGCATGTCTACGTTACTCTTGACATACTCGCAATCTCGGCAGAGAGCAAGCATTTTCCTATGATGGATCGTAGGACCGATTCTCAATCGGCCCCCAAAGAGGGTGGAGCTTTCATGCGTCACGTGTTGTCAGCCCTGGTGCAGAATCAGCCCGGCGTGCTCGCGCAGGTTTCGGGCATGCTCGCCTCGCGCGGGTTCAACATCGATAGCCTGGCGGTCGGCGAGACCGAGGACGCACAACTCTCGCGCATGACCTTCGTCGTTCACGGCGACGACAACACGCTGGACCAGGTCCGTAAACAGCTCGACAAAATCGTCTCGGTCGTCCGCGTCCACGATATCTCCAGCGAGAACTTCGTCGAACGCGATCTGATGCTCATCAACGTCATCGCCCCGCCCGAAAAACGAACCGAGATCGCCCTCCTGGTGGAAATGTTCCGCGGCCGAGTTGTCGATATCGGCTTGGACAATCTCATGATCGAGATCGCCGGCCAGGAGCAGAAGGTCGAAGCGTTTATCGATCTGATGAGACCGTACGGCATCATCGAATTGGCACGGACAGGCCGCATCGCGCTGGTGCGCGGGCGCAAGAAGATGGGAGGGCCAGCATGACGACGGCAGGCCGATTCCCATTCACGACCCGGCCGATCCCGCCGGAGGTCCTCGCGAAACTCGACCAGCTCAAGCCGGGGCAGCGTGTGCGCATTACCCAGACCGTCAAGGTCGGCAGCACCAAGACCTGGCAGCTGGTCGTCGAAGGGGCCTTTCGCCACGTCGATTCGCTCGCCACCGGACTGGCGACCGACCGTCTTCGGCAAGATGATATCGTCATCCCCGTCATTCATTTCACCAAGGACAACAAGGAAATGAGCACCGTGGCGGTGGATGAACACACGAAGATCGAAGTTATCTGATCGCCGCTTGCGGCTTAGCGTTTGCGTTGCGCCTGGCGAACGCTAAGCCGCAATCGGGCTGGTGTTTTTCTTATGCTCCTCGAACGCTTTTGCCGTTACGTGCAGATCGACTCGCAGGCCGACGAAGCCTCGAAGTCGTATCCCTCCACGCCTGGCCAGCTCGAGATGGGCCGATTGCTTGCCAAGGAATTGCAGACGATGGGCGTGCGTGACGCGGTGCAGGACGCGCATGGCATCGTGCTGGCGACGCTGCCAGCGACCCAGACGAAGCTGTGCCCCGTCATCGCCTGGATCGCCCATGTCGATACGTCGCCGGAAACCAGCGGGCACGGCGTCAAGCCGCAGGTGCAGCGCAATTACGCCGGTGACGACATCGTTCTGCCCGGCGATCCGTCGAAGATCATTCGCGTTGCCGACAATCCCGATCTGTTGACGTGCCTGGGAAAGACGCTCGTCACCACCGATGGCACTACCCTTCTTGGCGCTGACGACAAAGCCGGCATTGCCGTCATCATGCACGCGGCAGAATATTTACTGGCCCATCCGGAAATCCCGCACGGGCCGATACGCGTCTGCTTCACCTGCGACGAGGAGATCGGCCACGGCGTCGATCATCTCGATCTCAAGAAACTTGGCGCCCAGGTCGGTTACACGCTCGACGGCGGCGGTACCGGCGAGATCGATGGCGAGACCTTCTCCGCTGATCTCGCGGTCCTCACGATCACCGGCGTCAACATTCACCCGGCCATCGCCAAGGGGCGCATGATCAACGCCGTCCGTATCGCCGGCGCCTTTCTGGAGCGCATGCCATGGCAAGCGCTGTCGCCAGAGAATACCAGCGACCGCGAAGGATTCCTTCATCCGTACAAGATCGAAGGCGGCGTCGGGGCGGTGACCTTGCGTATTCTGCTACGCGATTTCGAGACGCCCAAGCTCGCGGAAAAAGCGCTGCTCCTGCAGAACATCGCCTACTTGCTGATGGTGGAACACTCAGGGTCGCACGTCGAGGTCAAGATGACGCCGCAATATCGCAACATGGCGGAGGGATTGGTCAAGGAGCCGCGCGCCGTCGATTTCGCCGAGGAGGCGATGAAGCGCGTCGGGCTCAAGCCGAAGCGCACAATCGTTCGCGGCGGCACGGATGGCTCGCGCCTCACCGAACTGGGGCTGCCGACGCCGAATCTGTCGTGCGGCGAACACAACCTTCATTCGCCGCTGGAGTGGACTTGCATCGAGGAAATGGAGATCGCGGCACGGGTGCTGGTGGAGCTGGCGCGGATATGGGGCGAGGCGTCGGTAGGTTAGCCCGACGCGCAAGCGAGGGTTTTTGTCAGTATCCCTCGCTTGCGCGTCGGGCTAACGTGCATGCCGAGAGGAGCGAGGCTAACATGTCCGCCAAAGACGAACTCGTCCGCACCTTCCCCGTCATCGTCACCCAGGCCGTTGTCTGGGGCGACATGGATTCGTATCAGCACGTCAACAACGTCGTCTACTTCCGTTACTTCGAGAATGGCCGGCTCGAATACTTTCGCCGCATCGGCTGGTTCGAGATCGAGGAGGCGACCGGCATCGGGCCAATTCTCGCGTCCACGCACGCGCGCTTCCGCAGGCCGTTGACCTATCCCGACACGATCCACATCGGCACACGCCTCTTGGAGATGAAGGACGACCGCTTTACCATCGAGCACAATATCGTCAGCGAAGCTCTGGACGACGTGGCCACCGAAGGGCAGGGGATGCTCGTTTCCTTCCATTACGCGACCGGAAAAAAGATGCCGCTGCCGGAGGAGTTGAAGGAACGCATGCGTGTCCTGGAAGCAACCGTGCAAAGGAACTGAGCTATCCTGGGGGTCAAATCCGAAATCCGAATGACGAAATCCGAAACAAATTCGAAATCCGAATAATCCAAAGGGATTTGGTGATTGGGATTTCGAATTTGTTTCGGATTTCGGATTTCGAGTTTCGGATTTTTTTTCAAGGCACCATGATCGGCCGATTGCCGCGGGCGCGCTCCTCTTCCATGGATTCGCCCCACATGAAGAAGTCGCGCGGGCTGCGGATGAAGGGGTGGGTTGGGTAGGAGGCGCCGCCGAGCATGGGCGGGGGCGGCATCGTGTCCATCCGCGGCCCCTGCATCGGCCCGAAGCCGCCGAACTGCTGGAACGGCTGCATCCCTGCATACGGCTGAAACGGCTGCATGGGGTTATTGGCCATCTGCGGGGCGCCATACGGAACTTGCATGGCCGGGCCGCCACCATAGGGATTCGGTATGCCGTTAAACGAATTCGGTCCGCCGCCGTACGGATTCGGTCCGCCACCATAGGGATTCGGTATGCCGTTAAACGAATTCGGTCCGCCGCCGTACGGATTCGGTCCGCCGCCGTACGGATTCGGTCCGCCGCCGTACGGATTCGGTCCGCCGCCGTACGGATTCGGTCCGCCGCCGTACGGATTCGGTCCGCCGCCGTACGGATTCGGTCCGCCG
>SHZY01000236.1 GCA_009692065.1 Gemmataceae bacterium | reverse complement strand
TGGTGGAGAAACACATGGCCGGCAACTCCGTTTGCCCGAGCGATAAGATGGGGGCTTAAGGCAGATATTGTGCCAGCTGCGTTTACGAAAAGGAAGGTCAGAAGGGACCGTTTTTCAGGCGGCAAACTGATGGCCGGGAACTGCTGGCATTTCACGTAGAGCTTGCCATTTTTTTCCGAAAGCAGCTTCTTGACGGCAGCAAAGGTTGCCGGCGGGAAAAGGTCAAGAACTACGCCCGCTAGCATTTCGTCCAGCATTTCGTCGATTGTCATGGTTGCCTCTCGCAGTTTTCGGTTTCAATCGTTTTATGAACGGCGAAGCGAATACGGAGGGCACCTACGCCATTCCAGATCATTTCAGCCGGCTTCCTCTGCCATTCGCACCGTTCATTACGAAAGCCGCCGAAACAGGCCACGCTTGACAGCATTCACATCCATGATCTTGCGCCTTGACCGATACTCCCCTACTCTGCGCTGCCAGGTGCATGTTGCACTTGGGATCGTCCTTTCACATTTCGTTTCATGAGGAGCATCCGATGAGTACGACCACGTTGGTCACGCACTGCGGTGCGCGCGAAGTGAGCCGCGAAGAACTGAATCAGATCGAGGCCCCGCCACCGACGCAGACTTGGTTTCCGGTCCGCCACTCGACTGTCGTCGAGTCGGTGAGTGACTTGCTTCAGAGCGGCGGCTTCGCCATTCAGAAGGCCACCTACGCCGTTTCACGGCAAGGCGGGGCAAGAATGTTTGCTACCCTCGATTTGACAACGGCCCTCTCGGTCGGTGTCACGCTCGCCGTCGGCATCCGGAACAGCTGGGACCAAAGTTTCCCACTGGGGTTCTGTGCCGGCTCGCGCGTTTTCATTTGCGACAACCTGGCGTTTCGCGCCGACCTGCTCGTTGCCCGCAAGCACACGCGTTTCGGGCAAGACCGTTTCCGCGAAGCGATCGCCCAGGCCGTCGCTTCGCTCGGCCAGTTCCAGCAAGTGGAAGCCGAGCGCATCCGGCGCTTCCAGCACCTGACGCTGTCTGACGAATGCGCGGAGAGCCTCATCCTGCGGTCGTTCGAGCGCGGCTTCGTCTCGTACCGCGCGCTGCCGGAAGTCATCCAGGAATGGCGGCAGCCGAGCCACGATTTCGGTCCCGAGCCGAGCCTCTGGCGCCTATTCAATGCGTGGACCTCCGCGCTCGCACCCGTTGCGAAGCGGAGTCCGCAACGCTTCGCTGACGATGGACCTGCAGCGCATGCTCGACGAGCATCTTCCGCCGCCAATTTCCTCGGGCATGGTGCCCGTCGAAGTGATCCAGTCGGCATGACCAATTCTTCGTGAAAGGATTCTCGACATGAACAGTGGAAAGGACAGAGGGCGCAAGCATTCTGCTTGAGCCTTTTCTTCATGCCGATGGCTTTGATGTATCTTCAGGCATAACGAACTCATATTCATCTGCGCCAA
Source organism: Gemmataceae bacterium (assembly GCA_009692065.1). Classification (GTDB taxonomy): domain Bacteria; phylum Planctomycetota; class Planctomycetia; order Gemmatales; family Gemmataceae; genus SIAQ01. The sequence goes on along the minus strand of SHZY01000236.1, from coordinate 4,407 downwards.
TCTTTCCGATCTTCGCAATCTTTCGGCACCAATCTTGAAGCTGAGCAGCGCTAGCGTGCGTGTTAACGTAAACCTCGTCGATCTTCACCTTTGGCCGGCCCACGCTTCTCGCATCCATGAAACCATCCCGCGATCATCCCGCAATCCCCTCTCGAAACCCTCCCCAGATTCCTACCAGTAGGATTCCACTGCGCGTTTCCAGCAGCTTGTCACACGCATACTGCGGTCAGGTACCGGCAGTATTTCGACAGAGTTTTGTTGGCACCCATTTGCACCGCTTTGAAAGCCACGTTCCACCATTCCGGCACCTCGCCGGAACGTGCCATGATACGATCCTTGGAAGTACGCCGGAGTCCCCTGCCGCGACTGGTTGCCGGGAGTTGCCGTGACCCTTCCTTGTGGTAGACTGCCGGCACCACTCCCCCACCCCCCCATGGAAGCCTTTCTCACCGTCAAGGAAGCCGCACGCATCACCGGCAAGTCGCCGAGTTCCATTCGCCGCGTGATTTACCCGATCATTCACGATGACGCTCATGCTGATCGCGCGCAGATCCAGCCGAGCGTCGAGGAGGCGATGCAACTTCGCATGAAGGGCGACAACTTCGCATGGCGACTCAGCGAAGAATTGTTGCGCCGGGAAATGCCCGCCGAGGCGGAAGCGCACAAGACCACTCCCCTCTCACCAACGAAGCTGTCCGGCCACGCCGAACAAGATTTACTCGCCATGCTCCAGGGTGAATTGCAGATCAAGAATCAGCAGATCGTCCAGCAAGGCGAACTCATCTCGAAGCAGATGGAACTCATCAGCGGATTGAGCGAGCGCCTCCGCGAAGGCAACGTCCTGATTGGCTCACTCCAACAGCATCTTGCTCTGCCGGAGGGCCGAGCGGGAAATCAGCCGATCTCCGTCAAGATGAAACGAGCACCTTCCACGCAGTCGGAGAAGGGGAGTACAATCGCCACTAAGGCCGCGAAGCCGAAGAAGCGTTTCCTTTCCCGGCTCTTCGGCTAGATCGCACATGACACCACCTCAACTCCTGCCCACCGGCATCGAAGCCAAGCCGCTCAAGCGATACCGACTCCCCGGCATCGAGCGCGAAGGCATTGCCCAGCTTTCACTTCTGGAGACGGCTCTCTGGCCGCTCCAAGGTGGCACGCTGCCCGGTAACAAATTCGAGACGCAGTACACGTTCGCAACTTCTACGGCACGCCGGCCCGCGACCGTGACGGTTCGAGCGCCGTCAGGATTGCAATCGATCGATGAATTGATCTTGTGGGGACTGCTCGGCGCCACGCTCAAGAGCAAGGACGCCGAACCCGTCTTGCTCGCGACGCCCTACTGGATGCTCAAGCATCTGGGCCTGGAAACCGGTGGCTCGCAGTACGCTGAGCTTCGCGAATCGCTCCTGCGCCTCGCCTTCACGAGCTACGAGAACGATGGCTTCTACAATCCCGAAACCAAGGAGCACGAGTACGCCGCGTTCCAGTTCCTGAGCGTCTTGCTCCCGACGGTCGGCGGAGCGGGGAAGACCGTGGACAATGACCGATGCTGGCGGATCGAATGGAATTCCGTGTTCTTCCGCTTCTGTCGGGCGAGCGGCGGAAATTTGCTCTTTGATTTGGAGCTCTATCGCAAGCTGACGCCGGCAGCGCGCCGGCTGTTCTTGAAACTCAAGGACCGTTTCTGGCGGAGCAAACACGTCTTCATGAACGTGGACGATCTCACGATGAACGGCCTCGGCTTCGCCGCCAATCGCCCCTTCTTCAAGCGGAAATTCGACCTCACGAATTGCATCCGTGAGCTTCTCGATCATCGGGTTCTGGCACTTGGCCGCGGCCAGACCGACCCCAAGGAACTATTCATGAAGCGCGGCAAGGGCTCCTACGTCGTCGTTTTCTACGAAGGGGAGTATTTCCGCCAAGCGGCCGTCGAACGCGTCCAGGGCCAAAAGAATGCGATTGTGGAGCATCCCTTGTACGAGCCGCTTCAGCAAATCGGGGTCGATGGCCCCGGCATCCGCCGCCTTTTGAAAACACATTCCCGCGGCCTCCTCCAACGCTGGGTCCGCATTACCGACGCCGCGATACACGAGAAACCACGCGGATTTGCAGGCTTCCGCGTATCGCCCGCTGCCTTCCTCATCGATGGCGTCGAGAATAACCGCACGCCGCCCGACTGGTTCTATGCCCACGAGAAACGTCAGGAGCGACGACAGTGGGAGGAGACGCGGGCTTCTGTGGCGGACGGCGCGGAAGACCTTCGCCGTTTGTACGACCAGGAACGTCAAGAGGCGTTGCACGCCTTTCTCGCATCGCCCGAGGGGCGAGAGAAGTACGACCAGGCCTACGCGTGCTACAAAGCGTTTTATCAGATCACCGAGCCCCATCGGTTTCAGAAAGCGGCTGACGAAGCAGCCAATGCGCGCCTGGAGCGTGTGGATTTCTGCTTTCCCGAATACGATTCGTGGGTCCTGACACGGCAACATTCGGTTGCATCATCGACGGTCTGACCTGATGCAACACTATCGGCGTTTGCCGGACCTTTTTCAGCCTCACTATCGGCATCTGCCGGATGTTTTTCAGGCGCCACTATCGGCATTTGCCGGATGGACTATCGGCATTTACCGGATGTTTTTCGTCGAAGGGCCGGGCGGAGATCGCTTGGGGAAGCCGCGAACCGGCTGTCGGTCATTGCTCTACAAAGCTAATTACAAATATAGTCTGTAAGCAAAGAGAGGATTGCGGGCTGACGCCCGCCTGCTTTCGATAAAAAACAGCGACGATCGTGCCGACGCCAAGAAGCTTGGGAGAGCATTCTATGCGAGAGAGAAGAAGCTCGGCTCGGAGGTCAAAGGGTCCGGGCCGGGGGCGTTTCGCGTGAAGTTGGGCGGTCAGTCAAGCCCCGCCGGGCGTTCGCCGGGGGATCGCCCGCAGCGGCGATCGGGAGGCGGTCAAGAGGCGATCGGAGATCGACCGTTCAAGTGGCTCGGGAGAGCCACGCGGAGTGCCATGCGATGAGGGAGACCACGTCGCGACCTTCGCCGCGACCCCCCACCACAGGACGACACGCTGGCACTCGCTTCCTCGCGACCGACGCGGCGCCAGGGTGGGGGGTCGTGCCCGACCTACGTCGGGTCGCGACGTGGCTCCGGCACCATGCGCCCGTCGGCGTCACGACCGCGGAGCGGTTCCATGCGACCGGCTACGCGCCGGTCGCCCGCGAGTGCCATGCTTCCATGCGAGAGGCGTCCAGTGTGTCCGTGCCCGAGGGCACGGCGGACGCCCTTACTGCCGAATGACCGCCGGTCGGATCGCTTTCTCCCACTCCTCGGCGGTGAGATTCTCCGGTTGACGGCCGGCAAACTTTCCGCCGTGCATCGTTCGACTCCAGGCGAGGCGGGCATCGAGCCCGCGTTGCATGAGTAACCACAGCGCCTCTTTCACCCCGTCGTCGCCGGCATCGTCGGCGTCGAAGAGCAGCGTCACCTTGCCGCCGGCCAGGCCCTTCGCAAAGCGCTCGATTTTCGCGACCTGCTGTTCTGTGACCTTGTTCGACATGATCCCCACCGCCGGGACGCCGATGGCGTCGAGTCCGAGCACATCGTTGAAACCCTCGACCACGATAATGCCGCATTGGGCGATCGTTTCCCGAAACCCCGGCTCAAGGAGCCGGCTGGAGTGCTGTCCAAACAGCTCCTGGCCGCGGTGAAAATCGACGGGGAACCGGTGTTTAGCCGGTTTTTTTTCTTTGGCGCGCTCCGCCGGCGCCAGCGCGTTGAACGCTTGTTCCTTCGTTTCAAACTGCGGATCGCGGGCGACCCACGCCAAGAGCTTGCCTTCCTCGCTGAGGATCGGGTAGAGGATCTGGCCGCGAAGGGACCAGCCCCGCTTGTCGGTGCCGCCATCTTGTGGCAGCACACCGATCCGCCATTTCTCCATCGCGGCCACTGTGAGGCACGGATGCCGCCGTACGTAGCTCGCCCCCGAGGGCGGCATGTGCGCAACATCCCGCAGGAACTTTTCGTCGAGCGTCGTCAGCTCGCGTGCCTTTTCATTCTCGCTCTGGGCGAGCGGGATGTTGCGCGCCGGCGGAGTTTGCTGTTCTGACGTTTTGGCAACGGAATCCGGTGCCGTTCCGCCGGCCGAAGAAGGGGAGTCGCCAAGGAGGACCGAGCGGACCCGCTTGAACTCCTCGCCCTTGACCTTGTCGCCGGTCGGACGTGTGCCGGTAAGCCAGCCGTGCATGAGCGTCAAGAGGTTCCCGTATGGTCAAACAACTCAGCCGCGCTCGAAACTAAGCGGCGAACAGGCTTTTTGATTGCTTGGCGCTGGGAATCTCGGACGAAGGTTGGCCTTTCGGCCTTTGACCCTGGCTGTCGAAAATCCGGCGCCGAAAATCCGGCGCTC
>SHZY01000235.1 GCA_009692065.1 Gemmataceae bacterium | reverse complement strand
CTATTTTGCCACCGAGATGCTTTGGAGTCGAACCTGCGGCCGTCGGTCGCACCGAAGTGAAAATGTTCCGACGATCGACCTTTGGACCGTCGCCGTCGCGCTCGACGTGATCGGTGCCGAAATATCGACTTAATCAACGGGCTGCTAGCACCCGCGCTTCGCCTGCGGCAACCTGATGCATTTGCAGGCGCGGCGCGGGCACTAAACGAAGACCGGGAGGATTCATCCATGGCCACCCCCACCCGCCGCCGCTTCCTGCAAGCCGCCGTCGGCGCCGCTTTGCCATTCGTCGCCGATGCCGCCCAGGATCCACCCGCGAGCGCCGATCAGGCGCTGCTCGCCATCGCCCGACTGCGCTTCAAGCATCTGACCGAGGAGCAGCTCAAAGCCGTCGGCGGCAGTCTGCGCATCGGGCTGGCGGGCGCCGAGATTCTCAAGCGCGTGCGCCTGGAGCCGACCGACGAGCCGGCGACGGTGTTCGTGGCCGATCCGGTCGAATAACCTGCGCACGCGTTCACCGTTTAGCCGCTGGGCTTGCCCCGCGCGGGGACCGCCCCGCGGCTAAATAGCTCCCTTCATTCCAGCGCGCGCATCCGCTATAACTACTATCGGAAGGCGCGCGATCGTGTCGCGCATTGCCCTTCCTACGGGAGTGTCAGGCGTGCCGAAGAAGAATTCCATGCCGATGAAGGAACGTGCCGTCAAACCGAGGATCGTGACCGGCGACGAGTTCCTGTCGGCGGAGCGCTGCGTGGCCATCCATCGCATCATGGTGCGGGCGCGGGTCATGGAAGAGCGCATGATCAAGATGAGCAAGTCGGGCGAAGGCTTTTTCTGGATCGGCGGCCCCGGTGAGGAAGCCTTCAACGCCTGTCTCGGTCTGCAAGTCAAGAAGGGCGAAGGGCCCGCCTTCGATTTCCTGCTTCTGAAATATCGCAACAGCGCTGCCATGATCGCCATGGGCATGGAACTCATCGACGGCGTGCGGCAGATGGCCATGCGCTGGTCCGATCCGTTTTCGGCGGGCCGCAACTTCACGGGCCATTTTTCGCGCAAGGGCTGGAATGTCGTCCCGGTCACGCCGGTCATCGAGGTGCAGTTCGTCATGGCGCCGGGCACCGCGCTGATGCAAAAACGCCACGGCGGCGACGGCGTCACCATCGTCATCGGCGGTGACGCGGGTAGTGCCGAAGGGGACTTCGCGTCCTGCCTGATCTGGAGTACCCGGCCAGGCAACGAGTTGCCCGTCTTGATGCTCACCACTAATAATGGTTTCGGCATCTCGACGTCGCATGCCTCGCAGCACTCCTGCGAACACACGACCGAGCGTGGCAAGGCGTTTGGAATCCCTGGCGAAGTCGTGGACGGCAACGACCCCGTCGCCAGCTGGTTTGCCATCGAAAGAGCCTTGCGCTACTGCCGCTCGACGCGCCGGCCGTTCATGCTGGAGGCCATGGTCTCGCGGCTGTATGGCCATTCATCCTCCTCCGGCGCGCCGCACTCGGGAGAACCGGACTGCCTTGCCCTGTTCGAAGAGCGCCTGCTGGCCGCCGGCGTGCTCGATCAGGCCGCCCTCGATCAGGTTCACGAGGCGGCCCACGCGGAGGTGGAAGCCGCCGTCGAGCAAGTTGCGCGCGAGGCGAAGCCGACTGCGGAGGATGTGCAGAAATTCACCTATGCGCCGAGCAAGGTCGATTCTGTGTACCCTGGCGATTACACCGGATTGCCGTGATTGGCGCCAGCCCGGAGCGCAAGCGACGGGACGGACTACCCCCTCGCTTGCGCTCGGGGCTGGTTACGAGAGCGGAAACAAGGGGAACGCATGGCAACGATGGTGCAAGCCGTCCGGCTCGCCCTTCACTACGGCGAGGAAAATCTCGGCGTCACCGATGTCTTCGGCCAGGATGTCGGCCCGCCGCTGGGCGGCGTCTTCACAGCCACTCAAGGGCTCAAGACTGCCTGGAATACGCCGCTCGATGAGCGCGGCATCGTCGGCACGGCCATGGGCATCGCCTACGCCGGCGGCCGGCCCATGTGCGAAATCCAGTTCTGCGATTACGGCTTCAACACCATCGATCTCTTGAAAGTCGCGGGCAACCAGCGCTGGGCCGCCGGCGGACAGTGGGATATGCCGATCGTCCTCATGACGCCGTCCGGCTCGGGCATTCGCGGCAGCCTCTATCATTCGCACAGCTTCGAAAGCTGGGCCAGCCGCCTTGCCGGTTGGAAGATCGTCATGCCCTCGAACCCGCTCGACGCCTATGGGCTGATGTTATCTGCGATTGCCGACCCCAATCCGGTCATGGTGCTGCTCCCCAAAGCGCTGCTGCGCCTAAAAGGGGACAAGCTCATTCCGGGTGAGCCGGAGAATGCGGACGAACTCAAGAAAATGATCGACGCCCCAGTCGGCGATCGCAGCCGCTGGCAGCCGAGGTGGCCCGCCATCCAGGAGTATTTCGTGCCGCTCGGCGTCGCGTCCCTGGTACGTGAAGGAGACGACGCCACCGTGGTGAGCTACGGGCGAACGCTGCCCTTGTGCGCACAAGCCGCCGATCAGCTTCGCCAGGAAACCGGCGCGGCCATTGACGTCCTCGACCTGCGCAGTATTTTTCCCTACGATTGGAAAGCGATTCGCGCCAGCGTCGAGAAGACGGGCCGCATCCTGATCGTCAACGAGGACACCGAGGTCACCAATTTCGGCGAGCACCTGTTGCGGCGGGTCGTCGAGGAGTTGTTCTACGATCTGTCGGTTCGGCCACGCGTTCTCTTCGGCAAGCATCTGCCGGGCATCGGCTTGAATCCGGTTTACGAGCAAAACACGGTGCCGCAGCTTGGGCCGATCAAGGAGGCGCTGGCGGCGCTGGTGCAAGAAGAGGCGTGATTCTTTCTCCCCTCTCCCCTTGGGGGAGAGGGGTTGGGGGTGAGGGGTGGGAGTTCCTGCAAGCGCCGCCCCCTCACCCCCGGCCCCTCTCCCCCGGAGGGGAGAGGGGAGGAATACGACGAGGGATTCTCGATGGACTTCAAACTCCCCGAACTCGGCGAAGGCGTCTACGAAGCGGAAGTAGTGCGCTGGGTTGTTCAGGCCGGCGCTGCCGTCAAGTCCGGCCAGACGTTGCTCGAAGTGCTGACCGACAAGGCGACGATGGAAGTTCCCGCACCGTTCGCCGGCGTAATCGAGAAGTTGCTCGTCGAGCCTGGACAGAAGGTCTCGATTGGCGACACGATCCTGCAATACCAGGACAAGCAAGGTGCCACCGCAACCAAGGAGGCCCCTGCACTGGCCAAAGTAGAGATCAAAACAAAGACGCCCGCAAACGTTCCAGTCCGCAACAACGGCGCCGCGTTCAAGGCCGCCCCCTCGGTCCGACAGATGGCGCGTAAGCTCGGCATCGATCTCGCCCGGATCCGTGGCAGCGGGCCGGCGGGACGCATCCTCATCGACGATCTCGTGCCGCTCGTCTCTCAGGCAGCCAAGGTGCCGAAGGTTTCTACGGCGTCCCTGAGCGCCGATGGCAAACGCATCCCGTTCACCGGATTACGCCGCAAGATCGCCGAGCACATGGTGGCATCCAAGCAAACGATTCCTCACTACTCGCATATCGATGAGTGCGATGTCACCGAGCTGGTCAAGCTGCGCGAGGCCAACAAGGAATCGTTCGCCAAGGAGGGAACCAAGCTCACCTATCTGGCGTTCTTCGTCAAGGCGGCGGTCGCGGCGCTCAAGGAAGTGCCCCTGGTCAACGCCAGCCTGGACGCCGACAAGAGCGAGATGGTCCTTTACGATCATTATCACATCGGCATCGCCGTCGCCACGCCAGGCGGGCTGATTGTTCCCGTGATTCACGACGCCGACAAGAAGAGTTTGCTCGAATTGGCCCGCGAGATCGAACGCCTCTCCAACGACGCCCGCCAGGGCAAACAACGCCTCGAAGACCTGCGCGGCGGCACGTTCACCGTCACCTCGATCGGCAACATCGGCGGGCTTCTGTCGACGCCGATCATTCTGCCGCCTCAACTCGGCATCGTCGGCGTCGGCAAGATAGTCAAGCGGCCAGTTTTCGACGAGCATGGCCAGATCAAGGCCGCGGACATGGTGTACCTGTCGTTCAGCTTCGACCACCGCGTTCTTGACGGCGCCGTCGGGGCGGCATTCGGCAATGCGATGATCAAGTGCCTGCAAAATCCGGCGGCGATGGTCGATGTTTAGCCGCTTGCGGCTTAGCGCTCGCGTGGCGCGATGCGGGCGCTAAACGAGAATCGTGTTACCTGGGGTAACTGACCGGCGCCCCGAGATGCACGCGCGGCTCCACGAGCGCCCGAGGGATCTCAGTCGAAATCGGCACCGGCGCCTCCAACCGCACCCCCGTCTGCCCGAAGCTGCGTTGATCCTGCGTGCCCATCGCCGCTCGCGCGACGCCTTGCGGCTCCAATGGCTGGGCCGGCGGCACCGTCATGCGGATTGTCTTGCCGGTCGCGGTGCCCATGAAGTTCGAGTTGCCGTTCGGGTTCGGCGCAGCCGCGAATTGCTGCTGGTTCGGCGTTTGCCCCTTCGTGTCGCGCAGGTGCTTCATCCAGGCGTGCTCCAGCTCCTCGACGTTATTGTGGCCAAAGTACGACTTGGCGACATGGTCCCAGCCATAGTGGAGCCCCTGGCCGACGAAGTTGAGGAAGTGCTGCCGATTGCTGCGCTTCACCAGGTAATCGCTGATCGAATATCCTTGCGCATAGAGGCACATCACTTGCGGCGGGTATTCTTTGAGGCCAAAGAGCCTCCGCATCGGGATCTGCTGGCCTTTGTTCAGGATGCTGCGCACCAGCTTGTCGTGCCGATCTCGCTCGGCGTCGTCCTCGGAGAGCACCGACCCGCCTTCATCCGCCCAGCGCGGCACCGGCGACTTGAAGTGATGAGCGAAAATCGTGTGCGTGATCTCGTGCGGCAAGACGCTGTAGATGAGCCGATCGAGCGGCCCGCGGATCGTCATCTTCTGACTCGACACGCCGCCGAAGCCGAAGGTAAACTCGGTCTCCCCCGACGGCGGGTCCATCGTCACGTTGACCCTCAACGGACACGGCTGCGACCAGTTGGGCATCTCGCGGCCCAGCCACAGCATCGCCTTCTCTTTGCGATAGTGCTCCGCCCACTGGCCAACCTGCTGGCACACCTGAGGGTTGGCGGCGATGACGATGAAGTTCTGCGTGCGAAACTCCGCCCCCATCGAGCAGACCGTGACGAGGGCAATCAAGAGCGCAAATCGCTTCTTCATGTTCCGCAACCCTCCCAGACAGGGGTCAGGAATCAGGGGTCAGCAACCGTAATATGCGAGGTTCACTGACTTCTGATCCCTGATCCCTGACTCCTGATTCCTGGCAGATATGTCTGCTCCAACTCTAAAAGCAAAACATGAGCCAAGCTAATGCCGGCAACCGATATTTTGCTGAATGTGCGCCCGAACTTGAGACATGCACGCGACTTGCGGGATGAACCGATTGCCCGCCGCCGGCACGATCGCCCCGCCCGGCTTTTGTAAACTTTTCCTATTCACCGCGCCCATCGGCAACGATTGCAATCGCGCCACAATTGCCCGGCGAGCCGAGCCCCGTAAGGGACCGGGTTACGCAGTCTGCAACAAACGGGCAACCCCTTGCATCCCAACCCCAAATCGGCGATGATCGAGCTACCATCTTCCCTCGCACGAAACGATCCACCCATGGACCCCGCCGCCACCACACCGATGCCGCAAGCCGCCGCGAAACCGCGCCGCCGCCGCTGGTGGCTGCGCGGGTTGCTGGCGTTGGCGGTGCTGGCGCTGGTGTTCCTTGGCATCTACTGGTATCTCGAAGCCGCCGCCCGCCGCGACTGGGACGCCGCCGTCGCCGAAACCGATGCGCTCGACCCACGCTGGCGGCTGGAAGACATCGAGGCGGATCGGGCCAAGATACCCGACGAGGAGAATTCC
>SHZY01000063.1 GCA_009692065.1 Gemmataceae bacterium | reverse complement strand
TCAGTGGTAGCGATCCACAGCCCTTGCTCTTCGCGTTTTCGTTTGCCCAGAGCCATCGTGACTCCTTGGTCTTCGGTACGTTGATATCCCCAACATCTGGGCAACAGCATACCATGCCTGTCAAGAGGCGTTTTTCAACGGGCTGCTAAGCCGCAAGCGGCTCATTTCGGGTCCTTCTTCTCGTCGTCCGGCTTGGAGAAATCAAACGTCGGATCATATTCCCGATGCACCACCCGCGGCCTCGGCGGCAACTCCTGCGCGTCCACCTCGTTGGCTTTTCGCAGTGCGCGTTGCATCCGCCAGCGGAAGAAATTGTAGCTGAAGAGCACGAAGAAAATGACGGCCATCACGGTCCGGTCTGCCGAGAAATGAGAAAACGTCGCAATCGAGTCCCAGAAGACTTGCACCAGAATGCCGAGCACCAACCAAAAAGTGGCAAGAAATAAGTACATGGCTTCATCCTATCGTGTCGGCCTCGGCCCACCCAGCCATTTGGTTTTGGATTTTTCCGTGCAGGTGCATAAACTACGTTGTGCTTGATGATTGGAAAATGATCCACCACGCCCGCAGCCAACAGGCTGCGGGATCAGGGCTTAATAACGATGAAAAAAATCCGCGCCATCTCCCCCACCGACCTGGAACTCCTCAAGAAGTACGACACGCCGACGATTTGCAATGTCGTCGAACTGTTCGACCTTTGTTCGCGCACCGCTTTCTACATGGACAAGCGCATCCAGGCCTGCTACCCGAAGCTGCCGCCAATGGTCGGCTACGCCTCGACCGCAACCTTCCGCTCCGCCTTTCCAGCGACGGCGGGCAACGTCTACTCGGGCCTCGATCAGCAGGTTGCCGCGTTCGCGGATTTGCCCGGCCCGCCCGTCGTCGTATTCCAGGACCTCGACACGCCGGTGATGTCCGCCACCTTCGGCGAGGTAATGTGTACGACCTACAAGGCGTTCGGCGCCGCCGGCCTGATCACCAGCGGAGCGGCCCGCGATCTCGATCAGGTCGAAGTGATGCACTTCCCCTGCTTCGCCGACGGCTCCATCTGTGCCCATGGCTATTGCCACATTCTGCAAATCGATGTGCCGGTCCACATCGGCGGTGTTCAGGTCACCCCAGGCCTGATCCTGCACGGCGACCGCAACGGCGTCACCACCATCGCCAACGAGATCGCCTCGGAAGTCGCCCATGCCTGCGCCGAACTGGTGGCCGCGGAGCAGATCGTGCTCGATTATCTGAAGTCGGGCAGCATCAATCCGAAGGGATACGGCGAGGCGCGCAAGGAATGCAAGAACCGGATTGACGCGCTGGCGAAACGGCTGAAAAAATAAATGTTCCCAAGCCCAGGGGTGAGGTACTCCGAACCCCTGGGATAGAGGACGCACGTATCCCTGGGGTTCGGAGTACCTCACCCCTGGGCTTCCAAGGATGTTAATCCATGGCCGAAGCCATTACCAAACGCAGTATCGATTACTCGCAGTGGTATCTCGACATCGTCAAGCACGCCGGCATGGCGGAGAACTCCGACGTGCGCGGCTGCATGGTCATCAAGCCGCACGGCTACGCCATCTGGGAACACATGCAGCACGCCCTCGACCGCATGTTCAAGGACACCGGGCATGTCAACGCCTACTTTCCGCTCTTCATCCCCAAGTCGTTCCTCGCGCGCGAAGAGGAGATGGCCGCCGGCTTCGCCAAGGAGTGTGCCGTCGTCACGCATCATCGGCTCAAGATGGTGCCCGGCGAGGGCCTCGTGGTCGATCCGGAGTCGAAGCTCGAAGAGCCGCTCATCATTCGGCCCACGTCGGAGACGATTATCTGGAACACGTACAAAACGTGGATTCAGAGCTATCGCGATTTGCCGCTGCTCATCAATCAATGGTGCAACGTCGTCCGCTGGGAGATGCGCACTCGGCTCTTCTTGCGCACCGCCGAGTTCCTTTGGCAAGAAGGGCACACCGCCCATGCGACGCAGAAGGAGGCCGAGGAGGAGGCGCACAAGATTCTCGAAGTCTATCGCAGCTTCGCCGAGGACTGGATGGCAATGCCGGTGCTGACCGGGCCGAAGACGGATGGGCAAAAGTTCCCCGGCGCCGACTACACCCTCTGCATCGAGGCGATGATGCAGGACAAGAAGGCGCTACAAGCGGGCACGAGCCATTTCCTCGGGCAGAACTTTGCCAAGGCGTTCGACGTGAAATTCCAGACGCAGGCCGGCCAGCTCGAACACGCGTGGGCAACCAGCTGGGGCGTCTCCACCCGGCTCATCGGCGGCTTGATCATGACCCACTCCGACGACGGCGGCCTGGTCTGCCCGCCGCGGCTGGCGCCGATCCATGTCGTCATTGTCCCCCTGGGCAAATCCGATGACGAGAAGGCTGCCTCGCTCAAGGCCGCGGAAGCATTGAAGGACACGATCGTCAAGATTCCGCGCGACGAGTTTTTCGGCTACGAGCCCTTGGTGGTCCAGATCGACACACGGTTCGGTCAATCGCCGGGCGCTCGCTTCATCGACTGGGAGATCAAGGGAGTGCCGATTCGCATCGAGCTGGGCCCGCGCGATTTGGCCCAGCAGACCTGCGTGCTGGCCCGCCGCGATTTCCCCGGCAAGGAAGGCAAGACCGTCGGCGTGCCCCTCGCGGAAACGCCGACGAAGATCGTCACGCTGCTCAAAGAGATCCAGAAGAACCTGTTCGAACGGGCCAAGAAGTACCGCGACGCCAACAGCTTCGAAGTGAACTCCTACGACGAGTTCAAGCAAAAGATCGAAGACCCCGGCGGTTTCCTCTGGGCCCACTGGGACGGCACCCGCGAGACCGAAGACCGCATCGCCGCCGACACCAAGGCGACCATCCGCTGCATTCCCTTTGGCCGCGCGAAGGAAGCCGGCACGTGCATGGTCACCGGCAAGCCGTCGGAAGGCCGCGTGGTGTTTGCGAAGGCGTATTGAAAACCCAATCCCCGTTTAGCGCCCGCTCTGGAGCGCCAAGTGTCCGGCGCTCCAGAGCGGGCGCTAAACGAAGAAAAGACAAAGGACCCCACCCATGTTGCCACGCATCCTCCTCGCCGCCCTTGGAGCAATCCTCATGACCAGCCCCGCCATGGCCCAGGTCGATGGCCCCAAGCCGTTCGGCAAGACGGCTGACGGCACTCCCGTCGAAACCTACACGCTCAAGAACAAGAACGGCGTCACCGTTAAGCTCATGACGCTCGGCGCCACAATCACCGAGATCAACGTCCCCGACAAGCAAGGTAAGTTCGCCAACGTTGTCCTCGGCTTCGACGATGTCGCCGGCTACCAATCCGACCGCAACCAGTACTTCGGCTGCACCGTGGGCCGCGTCGCCAATCGCATCGCCAAGGGCAAATTCACCCTCGACGGCAAGGAGTACAAGCTGGCGATTAACAACGAGCCGAATCATTTGCATGGTGGGGTCAAGAAGAGTCTGGACAAGGTAATATGGGATTCCTCATTTGGCATTAACACAGAGACCGGTGCTAAGGGCGTTTGCTTTTCGTATGAGAGTCCCGATGGTGAGGAAGGTTATCCGGGTCTGCTTAAGATTGAGGTTATGTATTTCCTCAACGAAAAGAACGAGTTGCACATCGAGTTGGGCGTTATCAGCGACAAAAAGACGCCGGTCAACCTCACCAATCACAGCTACTACAACCTCGCGGGGGCTGGTACCGACACCGCCCTCGATCATGAACTGAAATTGGAAGCCAACGAGTATGTCCCCGTGGACAAGACGCTGATCCCGACCGGCAAGCTCGAAGCCGTGAAAGGCACGATCTTCGATTTCACCAAAACAACGCGTATCGGTGACCGCATCGAGAAGCTTTACGACACGGGCGCGAAAGGCTACGATCATTGCTGCGTTTTGACCAAACGCGCCAAGGCGCCGACGCTCGCAGCCAAACTGCGCGATCCGAAATCGGGGCGCACCCTGACGGTTTCAACGGACCAGCCGGGCATTCAGCTCTATACGGGAAATTTCTTATTCGGACAGAAAGGCGCCGGCGGCAAGGAATACAAGCTCCGCAGCGGCGTCTGCTTGGAGACGGGCGGTTTGCCAGACGCAGTCAATCAACCAAACTTTCCGTCGATTATCCTGCGGCCGAAAGAATTCTACCGGCACACATGCATTTATGCGTTCTCGGCGGAGTAGGATCCCGTTCGAAATCCGCGCGAACACCCCTCAAGGTGTACCTTCCGATTCCGGCACCGGACCGAAAACAAGAGCCTCACGCAAAGCCGCAAAGAATTAGGGATCATCCGGGATAAGCGTACTCCTTCCGCAGTGCCGGGTCCGCTCGACACGGCCGTGCAACGAAAGTCTCGCCACCCGTCCAAACCCCTCGTTTTTTGCATGGTTTTCATTGCAAGCGGGCCATATTCGTTGCAAAGTGTGTGTGTGTGTGGGGTCGTTTCGTGCAACGAATCTATTGCAGTGTTTGAGCGCAAAGAACCCTGCCAGTTGATGGGTTGCCGACGTCCTGTCTCTCCTTGGCGTCTTGGCGCCTTTGCGTGAGCTTCAGTTTTTGACCCCCGAGTGCCGGAAACGGCGGGTACACCCCACGCCTCACACCCTCACACTTCGCCTTGCATCGCTGCAGCCTAACCACTACATTACCATTTTGCGCTTTGCGGCCGCTTTTCAACGAGGAAGATTCACGGAATGAACTACGATCCCGCCAATCCACTCATCGTGCAAGGCGATCGCACCGTCCTGGTTGAAGTGGACAATCCGAAATATGCCGAGGCCCGCGACGCCCTCGCTCCCTTCGCCGAGCTGGAAAAGTCCCCCGAACATATCCATACGTACAGGCTCAGCGACCTTTCCCTCTGGAACGCCGCCGCGGCCGGGCTTTCCGCCGACGACATGATCGTCGTCCTGCAAAAATACAGCAAGTTCCCGGTGCCGATGAATCTCCTCACCGAGATCAACGAGCGGGTCGAGCGCTATGGCCGAGTCAAGCTGGTCAAGCACGACGACAAGCTCAAGCTGATCTGCGCCGACAAACCACTTTTAGAAGAATTGGCCCGCCAGCCGAAGCTGCGTGACTATCTCGGCAAACGGCTCGACGCCAAGAGCTTCCTGATCGAGCCGGGCCATCGCGGCGTCCTCAAGCAGACGCTCATCACGATTGGCTATCCGGCCGAGGACCTGGCCGGCTATACCGAAGGCTCCAACCTGGCACTCAAGTTGCGCGAGATCACGCGGTCAGGATTGCCGTTCACCGTGCGCGACTACCAGCGCGACGCTGCCGACATCTTCTATGCCGGCGGCGACGTGCGCGGCGGCAGCGGCGTCATCGTGCTGCCCTGCGGGGCGGGCAAGACCATCGTCGGCATCGTCGCCATGTCGTTGATGCAAAAATCGACGCTCATCCTCACCACCAGCATCACGGCCGTCAAGCAGTGGATCCGCGAGATCGTCGATCGCACCGACCTGACCGAGAAGGACGTCGTCGAATACTCCGGCGAGATCAAGCAGATCGGCCCGGTCACCGTCGCAACCTACCAGATCCTCACGCACCGCAACGACAAGAAGGACGAGTTCCCCCACTTCAAGATCTTCGACGAGCGCGACTGGGGCCTGATCATCTACGACGAGGTGCATCTGCTCCCCGCCCCCGTCTTCCGCGTGACCGCCAACATCCAGGCCCGCCGCCGGCTCGGGCTGACGGCGACACTCATCCGCGAGGATGGCCGCGAGGGCGACGTTTTCAGCCTGATCGGGCCCAAGAAGTACGATGTGCCGTGGCGCGAGCTGGAGTCCAAGGGCTGGATCGCCGAGGCCAACTGCACCGAGGTCCGCGTCGCTTTGCCAGACGACGCCCGAATGGAATATGCGGTGAGTGAATGGCGCCACAAGTACCGCATCGCCAGCGAGAACCCCGCCAAGGAAGACATGATCGAACGACTGATGCAGCAGAACGAAGGCAAGAACATCCTCATCATCGGACAGTATCTAAGGCAACTACGGGCCGTGCAAAAACGCTTCGACATTCCGCTCATCACCGGCGCCACCGACAATCAAACGCGCGAGGAACTTTACGGCAAGTTCCGCCGCGGCGAGATCAAGAAGCTCATCCTCTCCAAGGTTGGCAACTTCGCCATTGATCTGCCTGATGCGCATGTGCTCATCCAGATCTCCGGCACCTTCGGCTCGCGCCAAGAAGAGGCCCAACGGCTCGGTCGCATCTTGAGACCGAAGGCCCACGGCGAGATGGCCCACTTCTTCACCCTGGTGACGCGCGACACGCGCGAGCTGGATTTCGCCCATCATCGCCAGATGTTCCTGACCGAACAAGGCTACAGCTACAGCATCCTCGACGGCGCCGATCTCCTCGCGGAGGCAGTCGCGTCATGATCGAGAAGGCGCAGACCCGCATTCCGGTGAAGCTGCACCGCAACGTCGCGCTCGTGCAAACCGAGGACGCGGTGCTGGCCCAGGAACTGCTCGCGCACAAGAAGCTCGCCCAGGATATCGTCGGCCGGCTTTCCGATCGCGTACTGTTGATCCGCGCCGGCCGGGTCGATTCGGTCGTGCAGGAATTGCGCCGCATGGGCCACACGCCGCAGGTGGTTGGGTGAGGAGTGAGTGGTGAGTGGTGAGTGGTGAGTAGTGGTCGAAAAAACCGTATTACCACACACCACTCACCACTCACCTTTTCAAATATGACATCAGGCACAACCGACACCTGGAACCAGCACACGCGCCAGACCCTGGCGCGGTACGACGAAGCCCTCCTGCGTCGCGTTGCGCACAAACTCTGCAAGCCGCGCAATCAGTGGCCCGTCGATGAAATCCTCGAACGCCTCGTGTCGGCCCTGAACAACGCGGCCATGATCGATCGCCGGCTCAAGGAGCTGTCCGCCGACTGTCGGCGAATCCTGGCGGTCATCGGGCAGAGCCGGCAGACGCGCTGGCCGGTCGGGGCGCTCGTCGAAATGATCGTCGCGCTGGGGCACGAGGATGGGCTGGCGCCGATCGTCACCCTGCTGGAATCGGGGTTGCTGCTGCCGGAACTGTTTCCGCTGGGGACGCCGCCCGATCAGGACAAGGTCAGCGCCCGCGCTCGCTTCAGGAACTTCGACGGTTGGCTCGCCCGCTCCGAGCCGATGCCGATCCTGCTGGCTTCCCCGCTGGTTACGAAGCGCGTGGCCGGCGAGGACCTCGGCATCACTTGTCCGCAAACCAAAGCGCCGGAAGCCAAGGCGACCGTCCACGAGGCCGACGGCTTCGATTGGCCCGTGCGCGTCGCGGTCCTTTGGCAGCAACTGCTCGACGCGCCGCTGCGCCGCACCCAGCAAGGCGATTACTTCAAGCGCGACTACGACCGGCTCCAGGGCGACCCACTCTTGAGCGCCGCGCCGACCGACGTGCTGGCCCCGGTCCCCGATCCCGGCTTCTTCACCGCCGCCCTGGCGACCGCCATGGGCTTGGTGCGCGAAGAAGAATCCGAGCTGCGCGCCGGCGATTGGCCGGCGGTCTGGAAAAGCACGCTGCCGAACTTGCTCCTTGACGCGTGGACCGCCCTGTCGCGCATCATCTCGTGGAACCCGGCAATCGGACACGCGCCGGCGACCAGTCCGGGTAATCCCTATCCGTCCGCCTACCTGCTGGCTATGCTGCTGCTGGCACGGCTGCCCGAAAATCGCTGGGCGGCGCCGCAAGACATCGAAGACTGGGTCGCAGCCCGCCATCCCTTCTGGCTCGGCAAGAACACCGACTCGCTCGGCATCGTCACCTTTCTCCTCGGCATCGCTTACTCCCTGCGGTTGCTCCAGGCAACGAAAGGAGACTCCGGCTGGCTCATCCGCCTTTCCCCCTTAGGCCGCTGGGTGATGGGGCTGACCGATCAGCTGCCGACGATTGCGAGTTTCAAGCAGACGCTCCTGGTGCAGCCCAACCTGGAGATTCTCGCTTACCGCCAGGGCCTGACGCCGGAGTTGATGGCCACGCTGAGCAAGATCGGCACCTGGAAAGTGCTCGGCCCCGCGTGCACCCTGCAACTGGAGCCGCACAGCGTCTACCGCGCCCTGGAGATGGGCGAATCGCAATCGAGCATCGTGCAGGTACTGGAAGGCCACGGCATGAAGGCGGTGCCGACCGCCGTGCTCGATTCGCTCAAGACCTGGTCGAGCAAGCGCGAACGGCTGAGCGTCTACCCCGCCGGCGCCATCTTCGAGTTCGCCTCGCCTGACGAGATGAACGACGCCATCGCCCGCGGCCTCCCCGCCCTTCGGCTCACCGATCGGCTCGCCATCGTCGCCAACGAGAGCGAGATCGAGTACAAGCATTTTCGCCTGACCGGCACGCGCGACTACACGCTGCCGCCGGAGAAGTGCGTCGATGTCGAAGCCGATGGCGTGACGTTGAGCGTTGACCTGGCCCGCTCCGACTTGCTGCTGGAGACGGAGTTGCAGCGGTTCGCGGAGCCGATTGAAAAGCAGGGTCTGCCTGGTCGGCGTTACTACAGTTTGACGCCGGGTTCAATCGCAGCAGCCCGCCAACAGGGCGTGACGCTTTCGAACCTGGAAGTCTGGTTCGGCCAGCGCACCGGCTTGCCGATTTCGGCCGCCGCGTTTCTGCTCATGACCGGCCCCGATGCCCCCCCCGTGGAGTTGCGCCGCCAGATTATCTTGCACGTTGCCAGCGAACACCTCGCCGACGGCCTGCAACAATGGCCCGGCACCCGCGAGATCGTGAAAGGCCGCGTCGGGCCCACGGCGCTTGTCGTCCCCGAGGAGGATGTGCCGCTTTTGACGGAACGCCTCAAGGAGTTGGGCGTGCAGGCGCGGTTTGAGGGGTGAGCGGTTGCGTGGGAATTTCCCACTTGTGAATAGCCCACATCTGGCGCAGAATCAACTCATTAGAAAACCCAAGGTGAACATCATGACTACGAAACTCGTGGACGGCAAAGGCCGGTTGATGCTGGGTAATCGCCTGGCGGGCCGCATGGTCATCATTGATGATTCCGACCCGAATCATATCGTCATCACGCCGGCCGTCGCAATCCCGGAATGTGAGGCCTGGCTTTATGAGAATCCCGAAGCCTTGCGGCGCGTGCGCGAAGGACTCAAGCAGGCACGCGAAGGCCGGTTCGCCAAGAACCCGCCGGATCTCGCCGCGGATGCCGCGTTGGCCGACCAGCTCGGTGATTGAGTGCTCCGAAAGGCTTGCGCCATGTTCTCGCTCAAATGGCTGGATGCCGCCAAGGAAACCTACGACGAGCTGAAAGCGGAGGCGAAAGAAATTGTCAAGACGCGGTCGGTGAAAGGAAAGAAGAAGTCGACCAAGCAAGAAGGACTGTTCAAACAAGTCCACAAGGCGTTATCACTTCTGAGCAGCAACCCGAAACACCCGAGCTTGCAGACGCACGTTTACCCGGCGATCGACAACCTTTACGATCCCGCGCAGAAAGTGTTCGAAGCGTACGCACAAAACCAGACACCGGGCGCTTATCGCGTCTTCTGGTGCTACGGGCCAGGCAAAAAAGAAATCACCATCATCGCGATCACGCCGTATCCGTAGTTATTAGTCGCCCCCCAGATCGTCTCCATCAGCAAGGAGGCTTCCCATGCTCGAATTATTCGCTGGACTTTGCCTGCTCGCCAACACAGGTCCCGCACGAGCCGCGGCAATGGTCCAACAACAAGTGCACGAGCGCAAGGCCTGGGATGCTTTTCTGGAGCGCGAAGAACATCACGCGGAGAAGCTACAAGCGCATTTGCGTCGCCTTGGGGATGCTCAGGTCCTGCTTCGCGAACAATTCGGGCGTATCGAGCGCAAGGAGCACCTGGACATCGCCGGCCTGCGCGTGGAGCAGATTCTGAAGGTGGTGGCGGAGGTGAACGAAGGTCTGGCCGCCACCGAGAAGGAATTTGCAAACGCCCCACAACTGCCGTTTTTGATCCACAAACGCGAGGAATTGGCCAAGCTCTCGGACGCGAAAAACGGTAAAATCGTCCGCACCCGCCACGCCTTGACTCGCTTGCTCAACGCTCTGGAGATTGATCGTGCGCCAGATCTTCGTTTGGCCGTGGAAGCGAAGGAACGCCTTGATGGCTTGGAGCACGGCTTGTCCCGGTTCGTCAACCTGATCGATCCGATCACCTGCTATTCACTTGCAGCCTATTTGGTTGCGCTCGAACGACGACAGCGAGAGCTGACAATCCGGCTCTATATTTCGCGGTTTCGAATTGAACGTCCCGGCCCAATGCAACTTCTTGAGCCTCGCAAGGACAAGGACAAGAAATGAGCTCTCACGGCTCCTTCACCATCGGCCGCGCGGCACCGGTCTGGAACAGGAGCAAGCTCATCCCCTCCGGGCGAGGCTCGACATCCGCGGGCAACGACCAGCTTTGCACGCCGCGGCCGGGCATGGTGCGGACGACATTGAACGCCCAGGCGGTGCCTTGCGTGATGCGGCCGTTTGTCAATTCGCTTAACGGAATCGCCGCTTCGATCTGCCAATTCGTGTCCGTGCTGTGGACGGCAACGAACCAGCGCGGGTTCCAGCTCTTGTCGCCCGAGCAGCGGTCGCGCACGCAGCCGCGCTGATCGACTTCCAGGTGATAGTACGTCGAATAGTCGCGGTCGAGATCGAAGAGAATGCTGACGCGATCATACGGCTCCATGTCAGCGTCGCGCGACCGCGGATTCAACGGCGCGACTTGCTTGCCGGCCGGGTGCGTACAGCGCAGGGCGATGTAGAGAAACTCCTGATCGAACGCAAACATCGCCTCGGTGGCGTGATCCTTCGTGGAGTCGCCGACGGCGTTATCGAGCACCATCGGCTTGGCTCCCTGCCAGCACGGGTCGTCGAGTTTGCCGTCGAGATAGGGGCGCACTTCGGTGTAGCGAGCGCGCGACAATCGGCGTGGCGCATTCGGGCCGGGCTCGGTCAGCCACAATTCGGCTTTGGCGGCATCATGCCAGGGGCCGCTTGGCACGAACTTGCGGAACTTGTCGAGCGAGCTATTCGACGCGCCGACTTCGCCGAGCTGGCGCTTGGCCGATTGCAGGCAGAACTGCGTGGCTGGATCGAAGCTGTAGATCGACCCGTAACCACTGAGGCGTTTCATCAATTCGTGGGCACCCTTGTTCCAGTCACGGATGCCGCTCTTTTCCAGAATTTCGATGTTCGAGGTCAGATCGATGAAGCCGGTGCGGATGATCTTTTCCTTCGGGGCGATCAAGCTGCCCTTCTTGGCGACCCCGATCGGCTCGGCGACTGCGAAATGCTTGAGTTCATGCCGGCGGCGGGCTTCGCTTGAAGTGTTCAGGCGAATCAGCCAGCGGTAGCCTTCCGCCGACAGCGGATGGTCCGGGAAGCGGTCCACCAGGTACAAGTACATTTCCTGTGCGAAATACCACTGCCCGCGCTCGGCATAACGCCCCGCGATCGTGAAGGCCGCGGCGGCTGCATGTCCCTCCGGCAGCTTGTCGAGCGCGATCGGCAACAGCGACAGCGTGCGCGCCGGATCGTCGAGGTTCTCCGCCATTTCGATGACCGTCCGGCGGTCTTGCAGGTCTCGCATCAGCTTGACGTCGGTCTGGGCGTCGAGCTTGACCTCGCGTTTCGATTCGCCGACCTTCCCGTCGGAGTCCGACAGTAGCGCATTTAACTTGGACTGGTTACTGCCTCCGCGCTGTTGGTAGGCACGTTCTTTCGGCAACGTCATGAAGCGATCAACTAGCAGCGCATGCGCCGCGACGGCGTACTCGCGCGCCGTCCCTTGCAATCGCTGGTTGGGCTGGTCGTTGTCGAGCACAGAGCACGGGATCACCCCCCTAAACAACGGACCAAGCTCCGGAAGTACTTCGCAATAGACTCGGTGCACCGCCCACGCCGTCAAACCGAGCTCGGCGATCTGTTCGGGAAACGCATTGGCGTCCCCGGCGCGGAGAACCGCCTCCTGTACCGCCTCACCCAACAGCGACGAGAGCGGCGTCTTGCTATCCGGATGCTCGGTAATGACAGCGGTCGGCCGCCAGGTGCGCAGCGACAGGACGAGCTGGCGGATCAGCTCCTCCTCGGCGCGGTTGGCGTGAAGTTGGTTCCAGTGCGCGAGGATGGTTTTCTTGTCGCAACCTTCCAGATGCTGAGGCATCGGGAAATGCCAGAGTGTTTCGCCCGTCAGCGCGCCGGCGGCGCGCATGGCCGCGGCGTAGCGGCGCGCGGCCTTGTCGCGGCCCCAGGCGATTGTCTGCGCGTCCGGTGCAGTGATCCGCAGCGCTGTCGTCAGGTATCCCTCAGCAGCGCCGAGATACGTTATCGTATCGACCGGCGCGTTCTTGTTCAGTGAATGAATCGCCATCGCCGCGGCGCGCTTGCCGGCCTGGTGCAGCGTCGTCCAGCTCTTGCCGCCGTCGAGCGATTGCAGGATCGTGCCCGCATCGCCGACGGCCCAGCCGTGCTTTTCGTCGAAGAAGAAGACGCCGTGCAGCGGGAGCCGCTGCCCGGTCTTGTTGAGGCTCCAGTTCGCGCCGCCATCACTGCTGTGCAAGACGACCGAACCAGGCCGGCCGACGATCCACACCTTGTCCTTCACGGAGGCCAGCGCGTGGAAATCAAGATTGGCAAGCACATCGGTCGGCAGCAACTTCTCCGGCAATCCCCACGCCGACCCGCCGCTGACGCTGCTCAACACCAGCCCGCCTTGCCCCACCGCGAGGGTCTTCTTGCCGAGGATTTGCAAGGCCGTGATGTCGCGGCCGACCAGCCAATCGGCGTGATCGGCCAGCGAGGCCTTGGATCGATCCGCGGCGGCGAGTTGGCTCCACGCGCCGCCGAGGACGCCGCTGACGCGTTCATCGACCGCCTTGTCCTTGCGAATGATTGCGAGTCGGCTCCAGGCGCCGGCGAGAATTCCCGAGTTGCCGTCGTAGAAATCGCCTGCCAGCCACGAGGTGGTGCGCGGCCCGGGGATCGGCTCCCAGCTGCGGCCCGAGTCGGTTGTCTTGAAGACGCCGAACGGGAACTGCTCGCTGCCGTCGCCGAACAGGAACCCGGTTTTCGCATCGACGAAGCGCACCTGATTCAAGCCCGGTAACGCATTTGGCAACTGGCGTTTCCACGTCAGCCCGCCATCGTCGGTGAACAAGACGATGCCGGCGCTCGACATTCCGTACGGCAACTCCTCGCGGCCCACCACCCAGCCGACATCCGGCGTGAGGAAGTGAACCGAGCGCAGGGAGCCGCGCACGCCGGTTTGCTGGCGCTCCCACGATTTGCCGCCGTTGAGGGTGTGGAGGATCAGGCCTTCGTCGCCGACGACCCAGCCTTCCTTGTGATCGATGAAGAAGACGGAACGCAGAGATGCGTCTTCGAGGTGCCGCAGATCGCTGGCTCCGGCGCGCGGGATGATCGATAGGGATAGGGCCAAGATGAAAGGGATCGAGCGCATGGGGGAGGACCCTCCGTGGTCCATAGTCAGTAGTCCGTAGCCAGTAATCGGGCAATTTCTGACCACTGACTACGGACCACTGACTACTGACTACTGACTAATTTGCCAACCAGTACCGCACAATGCAAAACATCGCCTGGATCGCGTCCTTCAGGCCGATCTTCTTGCCTTCTTCGTAGGTTCGGCCCGAGTAGCTGATCGGGATTTCAAAGATGCGCAGCTTCTTCTTGGCGATCTTCGCCGTGAACTCCGGCTCGAAGCCGAACCGGTTCGATTTGAGCACCATGCCATCGAGCACCTCGCGACGAAAGACCTTGTAGCAGGTCTCCATGTCGGTGAGGTTCAGGTTGGTGAAGATGTTCGACGTGGTGGTCAGAATGCCGTTGGCGATGGAGTGCCAAAAGTAGAGGACGCGATGGGCGTCGCCGATGAAGCGGGATCCGTAGACGACGTCGGCCTTGCCTTCGAGGATCGGCTGAATCAGCTTGGGATACTCGGCCGGATCGTATTCGAGGTCGGCGTCCTGCACGATGATGACATCGCCGGTTGCGTGCTGAAAGCCGGTGCGGAGGGCGGCGCCCTTGCCCTGGTTCTTTTCTTGATAGACAACCTTGCAGCCTTCCGCTTCCAGCTCCTGGAGAATGTCGCGGGTGCCATCGGTGGAGCAATCATCGACGAGGATGATCTCCTTGGGCACCGGCACGTTCTGGACGCGCTGTACCAATTCTCGCACCCATTGTTTCTCGTTGTAAACGGGGATGACGACGGAGACCTTGAAGCCCTCCGGAATCGGATAGATGCCAAGCTGTCGGCACGCCTGCTCGCCCAGAAGGTGGCGCAGGAGCAGATCGCGATTGTCCGGATACGCGGCTAACTGCTGGGCCAACGCCGCGATGGAAGGATCGTCCGGCACTTGCGGGAGTTTCAAGATTGCGGTCATGCGTTCTCCGCCTAGGTTTCCCATGTTGGTGTGATTTGGCCAGCCGGGCAGGTTGGGCAAAGGAAGCGGCTTGCGGCGTGGCCAATAATCGCAGCCAGTATGCCGGCGCGGGGGCAAACATTCAAGGGCAGTCCAAGCCCGGCATGCTTGACGAGCCGGAAGCGTGAGCGACGGATCCTGGCCTCATACCGTCGCTCACGCTTCCAGCTCGTAAAGACAATGCACTACCGCGGCCCCGCCGCCTTCACGTCCGCGCTCGCCTGCCCTTCGTACGTCTTGAAGTTCTTCTGGAACAGCTCCACGAGTTGCCGCGCCTGCCTGTCGTAGGCGGCGCCGTCGGTCCAGGCGCCGCACGGCTGCAACAACTGCGTCGGCACGCCGGGGCACGCCGTCGGCACCGAGAAGCCGAAGACCGGATCCGGGGCAAATGTTGCGGCGGACAGTTCACCCGACAGCGCGGCACGCACCAGGCGGCGGGTCAGGTCGAGCGGGAACCGTCGGCCCACGCCGTAGGGACCGCCCGTCCAGCCGGTATTGACGAGCCACACCGGGGCACCATGCGCGGCAATGCGCTGCTCAAGCAGCTTGGCGTATTCGACCGCCGGCCTCGGCAAGAACGGGGCCCCAAAGCAACTGCTGAACGTCGCCGTCGGCTCCTTGACGCCCGCTTCGGTGCCGCCGATCTTTGCCGTGTAGCCTGACAGAAAGTGATACTGCGCCTGCGCCGGAGTCAGTTTCGATAGCGGCGGAAGGATGCCGAAGGCGTCGCATGCCAAAAACAGCAGATTGGCAGGATGTCCGCCGACCGACGTCGGCTCAATGTTGTCGATCAAGTCCAGCGGATAAGCGGCCCGCGTGTTCTCGGTGAGAGTCGCGTCGTCAAAGTTCGGCACGCGCGTTTGCTCGTCGAGCACCACGTTCTCAAGAATGCTGCCGAAGCGTATCGCGTTCCAGATCTGCGGCTCGCCGCTCTGCGAGAGCTTGATGCACTTGGCGTAGCAGCCGCCTTCGAAGTTGAAGACGCCTTGCGCCGACCAGCCGTGCTCGTCGTCGCCGATGAGCTTGCGCTCCGGGTCGGCGGAAAGCGTCGTCTTGCCAGTGCCCGACAGACCGAAGAGCAAAGCCGTGTCCCCGGCGCTGCCCACCGTCGCGGAACAGTGCATCGGAAAGACGTTGCGCGTCGGCATCCAGTAGTTGAGGTAGGTGAAGACCGACTTCTTAATCTCGCCGGCGTAGGCGGTGCCGGCGATCAGGACGCGATGCCCCTCCATGTCAAGGATGACAGCGATGTCGGAGCGGGTTTGATCGCGGGCCGGGTCCAGCTTCAGGCTCGGGGCGTGCAGGATCACGAGTTCGGGCGCGATCGGCTCGCCGGGGCTGGGCCGGCGCAAGAGGCACTGTGCGAACATCGCGTGCCAGGCGTTCTCGCTGATCACGCGCACGCCGATGCGATACGTCGGATCGGCACAGGCCCAGCCGTCGAAGACGAAGGTTTCGCGCTTCTGATAGTGTGTTTGGGCGCGGCTCCAGAGCCGCTCGAAGTTGACGGGATCCATCGGCTGATTGACTGACCCGAAGGCGAGTTGCGTTTCGTTGCCAGGCCGGCGAACGATGTACTTGTCCTTGGCCGCCCGGCCGGTGTAGGGGGTGGTGACAGCGACAAACACCCCGCTAGCGGCGAGAACGCCCTCCTTGCGGGCCAGGGCCATCTCGATCCAGTGTGCCGGCGCGAGCTGGGCGTGCACGGCCCCCAGATTCACCAATCCGTGTGCGCTGAGGTCCATGCAACATCCTTCCCGTCGGTTCGGCGTATAATTTCTATGATAGCAGAATAGTCAGTAGTCAGTGGTCAGTAGTCAGTGGTAAAAAAGACGATGCGACGCAGCGCCGCCCTACGTCGCGTGCCACTCTTCTAGTGATACGGGCTCCCGACTACTGACCACCGACCACTGACCACTGACTACTGACTATGCTGACCTGGAACTGGACCCAAACCGAATTCCTCTTGAAGGGCGTCTACCTCGGCTATCTCGTCGCGATTGCCTGGTTGATCCCCGATTGGCAGGAGATTGGCGTCGTCGCAGGGTTCACCGTCGGTGGACTCGGCGTGTTTCTCGGCGTTGCTGCGATCCGCAAGATTCGCGAAGGCTATCGCGTCAAGGGCCGACTGCTCGGCTTCCTCATCTTCCTCGTCCTCGAAAACCCCGGCATGGTCTACGCCGGCTTGCTCCTCGGCCTGAGCTTCGGCACCTGGCAGATGGCCAAGCACAAGCTGCCTGAAGGAGCGAGCGTGCCGATCGAAGTCCTCTGGTGCGTGCTCGGCGGCGCGGTGCTCGGCCTCATCTTCTACGGCCTGCGCCACGTGCGCCAGCGACTCTATCGCATCTACATCGGCCTGGCGATGGTCGCCATTCTCGTCGGTGCCGCGGCAGCGCTCACCTACTACAGATCGGAACTGTTGCTGCCCGCCCAAAAGCAAATGATCGGCACGCTGCTTCTGCTCGGTATCCCCGGTTTCTACCTGCTGACCTTCGCGGGACTGGTCGAGGAATCCGAGATCGAGATGGCCGCCATGTGCGCTGCCTTCGGCGTCGGATCGTGGATGTTGCTCTCCGAGACTGCCCCCGCAGCCGGCGCCGGAGCCGTGCTCGTGCCGCTGATCTTTTTCTTCTACTACAGCACGCGCTACCTGCCGGCGCTGCGGGTCTTCAAGCACACCTTGCGCGGCATGAGCTATCAGCAGATGGGGCAGACTCAGCTTGCACTCGTGTCACTGGGCAAGGCTCTCTACTACGATCCCAAGAACTCGCTCGCGCGGCAACAAATGTGGGACTTGCATCGCAAGCTCGATTTTGCCGAGCTGAAACATCAGCCGGAGCTCGTGCCGTTCCTCAACTTCGACTTCTGTCTGGAGCGCATCAACCAGACGCTGCAGACCAAGCCGAAGCCGGAAGAAATGCACGAGGTGCTGAAGATGCTCGACCTGATCGCCGACGAGCAGGCCTCGCTCTTGCCGATCTGCGCCTACTGGCGCGCCGTGGCGGCTCTCCACGAACGCAACTATGACGAGGCGGCCAAGCAGCTCGATAGCATCCTGCAATTGCCGCAGATGCATACGATGGAGCGCGAGGCGGTCCATTTCATGGCCTGGTATCTGGCGATGTATGGCCATCCGGAGATGGCGCGGCGCGTCGCCGGCGTGCTCTTGCCTCAGCCGGGCCACCGCATGGACGCGATTGCCGCCGCTGAGACCCAGCTGGCGAAGGCACCCAACGATGCCGAAGCCTGGGACATGAAACGGCAGCTCTACAGCGACCTGACCGAGCGCGAATACTGGAGCCTCACCCAGCCCGGCCAGCCGCCGACGCGCTTCAACCATGAATATGTCCAGCAGCTTGGCCTTGCCCTGCTCGATAATCCGCAAGAGTGGCAGCGGGGCTGCGAGTATCTGCGCATCGCCGCCAACGGCTTGGCGCTGCAATCGGCGAGCCTTTACATCCAAATTGCCCAGACGCACGACAAGCACGGCGACAAGCCGGGCATGTGGGCCAACTACGAAAAGGCCATGCACGTTGGCCGCGCGATCGGCGTTACCAATTTGGCCGCCGCCGATAAGGAGGCGCTCTTCGCCACCGTCCGCAAGGTCGGCGAGGAGGCGCTCAAGCAAAACCAGGTCGATGCCGCCCTCGAAGCGTTCAAGTTCTACAGCCAGTCCGACAGCGCCGGCATCGAGACCTACCGCATGCTGGCGGACCTGTTCGAGAAGAAGCACGACATCTGGCAAGCGTTGCACTGCTGTGAGCACGCCCTCACCTACAACGCCGAGGACAGGGATTTGATCGCCCGCAAGGATCGCTACTACTATTCGATCACGCCGGACGACCTGCAGGCCAAAATCGAGAGTGTGCGCAAGTGGTTCGACCCGCAGTATTGCCGGGACAAGGCGCGCTGGGTCATCGAAAAATTCACCGGTGACTTCGAGCTGCTGGACTGGGCCGCCCATCTGGCCGAGTTGTCGTACGTCGCCCAGCCGGCGAGTCTGTCGTCGCACCTGTTGAAAGCGCGCGTGCGGCGTTTGCGTGGCGAGATTCCGGAGGCGATTGCGATCCTGGAAGAAGTGCGGACGCATCGCCCAGAGAAATTCATCAACGACGAAGAGCAAAAAGCGTGGTATCACAGCCACCGGCTGCTCGGCGACCTGTACCTCGATGAGAAGCCAGGCGAGGCGGCCGCGTGCTTCCTCGAATTCCGCAAGGGGGACGACGCCGGCGCGGATACATCCTACAAGCTTGGCCGAGCGTATGAGGCGATGGGCGATTTCAAGCACGCCGCCGCTTGCTATGAAGAGGTGACGGCGTACGAGAAGCACCCGTTGTATTATGAGGCGCGCGACGCCCTAGAACGCGTCAAACGCGGGGGCCAAGATCGCGGGGCGCCGCCGGCGGCGTAACGATTCCTTTCGTGCGAACGAGCCGCGACCGTAAGGGAGAGGGGAGAGTATCAAATCTGGTACGAAATCTCACTGCACTGGTGCGTTTGCCTGACGAGTTCATCGAGGGTGATTTCCGCCAGGCGGCGCTGCTCGCGGTCCTGGGCGTCCTGCAAGGCTTCGCTGACGACGTGTATCAGAGGCGCCGAATAGAGGCCGCTGAGCGCCGAGGGGGCGGGGGGCGGCAGTTGATCGATGGCGTGGACAATGTCGGCCAGGCTGATCAACTTCGGCGACTTGGCGAGCAGGTAGCCGCCGGTGGCGCCACGAGTGCTGTCCACCAAGCCGGCGCCTTTCAATTGCAAGAGGATCTGCACGAGGAAGCGCTGCGAGATGCCGTGCTTGTCGGCAATGTGCTTGAGCTGGATCGGCTTGGTGTCGCCGGCGCGACAGGCGAGATCGACCATGGCAACGCACGCATACTGAGCTTTGGCGGACAAACGCATTTCGAAGTCCCTCAAGGAGAATGAACCACGGGGGAAGAGGGGGCAAACGGGGGAGGAATTTCAAGAGGAAAAGAGGATTGGTCTTTCTTACTCTCCTCGCATTTTTCCCGTTTGCCCACGCCCTCCCCGTGGTTCAATTGAATTTCGCTCAGAGAGTGAGCCACGGGGGAAGAGGGGGCAAACGGGGGAGGAATTTCAAGAGGAAAAGAGGATTGGTCTTTCTTACTCTCCTCGCATTTTCCCCGTTTGCCCACGCCCTCCCCGTGGTTCTTTTGGATTCTGTTCAGATGCCGCTGCCGCCCTCGTGTTCGACGACGTGGAGGCCGCACTCTTTCTTGCCGGTGCCTCGCCAGCGGCCCGCGCGTTCATCCTCGCCTGCGCCGACCGGGGCGGTGCAGGGCCAGCAGCCGATGCTCGGGTAGCCGCGATCGTGCAGCGGGTTGTAGGGGACATCGTTCTTGGCGATAAAGTTCCAGACGTCCTTCTTCGTCCAATTGAGAAGCGGGTTGATCTTCACAAGATCGAACTTGGGGTCCCATTGCACGACGTTGGCCTGGGCGCGGTCGCCGGTCTGATCCTTGCGGATTGCGCTGATCCACGCCTCGTAGCCGACGACGGCGCGGCGGAGCGGCAGAACCTTTCGATCGAAGCAACACTGGTCGGAACGGATGACGTAGAGCGGGCCGCCGTACTCGGCCTCGTATTCAGCGACCGTGGTCTCCGCCCGCACGTACTCGACCTCGATGCCGTACTTGGCCTTGATGCGCTCGCGCAGTTCCAGCGTCTCGGCGAACTGATAGCCCGTTTCGAGATTGAAGATGCGCACGCCCGGCTCGATGCCGGCCAGCATATGGATGATGCAGTTGCCTTCGGGACCAAACGCGGTCGCCATGGTCAGGCGCGGATAGAATTGCTCCACGGCCCATTTCAGGATGACTTCCGGGGATTGCCCTTCCAGACGTTGGCACGCGGCGGCGAGCTGTTCCGGCGTGAAATGCGGTTCGGCCATCGAACAACCCCAGAGTTCATCGAAATTACTAAGGTTATCATCATAATAGAGTATTTTTCGCAACTCCGAAACCCCACTTTTGGTGATTTTTGACATGACCCGCGTCGGTGGAATCGTCCTGTGCGGCGGCCAAAGTACACGCATGGGCACGCCGAAGGCTTGGCTGCCGATCGGTCGGGAGCTGATGTTGCCGCGTGTGGTGAGACTCTTGAGCGGGACCGTCAGTCCGATCGTCGTGGTAGCGGCACCGGAGCAGGAGGTGCCGCGGCTGCCGGACGATGTGCAGATTGTGCGCGACGAGGAAAAAGGCCGCGGGCCGCTGCAAGGTCTGGCTGCGGGTCTGGCGGCGTTTGAGGGGCGTGTCGAGGCGGCATATGCGTCCAGCTGCGATGTGCCCTTCTTGCGGCCGGCGTTCGTTCAGCGCATGCTCGATTTGCTGGGAACGGCGCAGATCTGCGTGCCGCGCGTCGGGGAGTATCATCATCCGCTGGCCGCGGTGTACCGGATCGAGGTGCTGGCGGCGATTCGGCAACTTCTGCACGAGAATCGTCTGCGGCCGGTGTTTCTCTTCGATGCCGTGCCGACGCGCGTGGTCGAGGCGGAGGAGTTGATCGATATCGACCCAGCGCTGGAGAGCCTGC
This sequence comes from Gemmataceae bacterium, assembly GCA_009692065.1. Lineage (GTDB taxonomy): Bacteria > Planctomycetota > Planctomycetia > Gemmatales > Gemmataceae > SIAQ01. The sequence continues at coordinate 11,190 of SHZY01000063.1, read as the reverse complement.
GTAATTTGAATACGTCGGAGGATTATGAGCAGGCGCTGCGGGATTTCCTCAACGAGCCGGACGCGTAAGCGATAGGTTGCCATCCGTCGCTTACGCTTCCGGCTCGTTTGCGCCGAGTTTGCCGATTCCGCGCCTTTTGCCATGCATGCCGGTTATCGATCCTGTAACACATATTCACTACAGTCCGTGTATTCCGTCCTCCGATAGATAGGTGGTTGCTTTCTAGCCAGCGCGTAGTCGGCGTAGCGATTTTTCGAAAGTTCGATTACACTGCGCGCAACTGTACGGAGGATGGATCCGGCATGTTCTTTCGTTTAGGTAATTTCGCAGCTTACCGATACTGGCTCATTTGCGGCAGCTGGCTTTTGCTCGGCATCGCATTGAGCTTTATCGCGCCTGCCTGGGATACGCAAACGCAGGACGACGATGTACGTTTTGTGCCGGAACGCTTTACCAGCGTGCGCGCCTACCAGCTCCTGGAAAAAGCCTTTCCGCAAGATGTTTTCGCGAGCCGGGCGGTATTCGCCGTCGAACGCGCGCAGGGCGCCTTGAGCGACGCGGATTTTCAGCTTGTCGAAACGCTTGTCAGTGACCTCGAGCAGCTTCGGCAAGCGGAGCCTGATCTCAAGATCGGCAAGGTCGATTCTTTTCAGAACGGGCTGGTGGGCTGGCGCATGGTCAGCAACGATCAGCAATGCACGCTCATCCAGGTTTCGCTCGGGACCCCCTACATGGCCATGGCCACCCAGCAGGCGGTGGAACGCATGGAGGCCGTCGTCAAGAAACGGCTCAACTCAACCAGGCACGAGGGGCTGGAGGTCCATACGACCGGTTCGGCAGGCATGGGCCGCGATCTCACCAAGGCCTGCGGCGATAGCCTCGATCACACGACCTGGGCGACGATCATCCTGGTCGTCGTCGTCTTGCTGATTGTCTATCGCGCGCCGCTCTTGGCATTGGTGCCGCTGGCGACGATCGCGATCTCCGTGTGGGTGTCGCTGAAGCTCCTGGCAATCATGACGCTGATCCCGGGCGTGCACCTGGTCAACATCAGCAAGATCTTTGCCATCGTCATCCTCTATGGCGCGGGGACAGACTACTGCTTGTTCCTGATCAGTCGTTATCGCGAGGAGCTGGAGACCGGCTACGACATCAAGGACGCGCTTGCGCGCAGCGTCGGCGGCGTCGGCGAGGCGCTGGCGGCCAGTGCCGGCACCGTGATGTTTGGCCTTGGTCTGATGGCGCTCGCCGAGTTTGCCAAGGTGCGCTACGCGGGGCCGGCGATCGCGCTGAGCCTTGGCATCGCCCTGGTGGCCTCGTTGACCTTGACGCCGGCGCTGTTGAGCTTGTTGGGCAAAGCGGTGTTCTGGCCCGGCAAGGCCCCCTCGGTTACCTTCCGCGCCCGCCTGGCCAATCCTGATGCGCCGCCGCAGCTCGGCATGTGGGAGGCTATCAGCCGCTTCGTTGTGCGCCGCCCTGTGGTGACCTGGCTGGCGGCGGCGGCCGTCCTGGCGCCGTTCGTCATCCTCGGTTTGCGCGTGACCCCCAACTATCGCGCCACGAGCGAACTCAGCCCCAACACCCAGAGCATGCGCGGCCTGGCGGCGATCCAGCACCATTTCACCGCCGGCGAGATCGGGCCGGTGACGATCCTGTTGACCTCGTCGCAAGATTGGAGCACCCCCTTGGGCCAGCGCGAACTGGAACGCCTGAGCCGTGGGTTCGGACAGGTGGAGGGCGTCGCCGAGGTGCGCTCGCTGGTGCAGCCCGTCGGCTTCCCCTGGCTGGAAGTGAACCCTAACCCCGAAGGCAAAGGACTCATCCACCAGCTCCTGACGCTGGTGCAACCGTTTCTCAGAAACTGGCACGACGAGGCCATTGAGGAGGCACGCGACCACTACGTTGCCAAGATCGAGACAGCCGACCCGACGGGCAAACCGCAGACGGTCTTCGTCACCCGGCTCGACGTAATTCTGAAGACCGACCCGTTCGATTCCGCCAGCGTCGAAACGCTCAAGATGCTGCAGACCTGGCTCCTGATCGATCTGCCCAACTACAACCTGCTCGGCGAAGACGTGCGTTCCGAATGCTACGGCATTACCGCGATCGGGCAGGACCTCGCGGACGTGACCGAGAGCGATCGCCGCCGGGTCAACGGCTTCGTCTTGGCGGCGATCCTGATGATCTTGCTGGTGCTGGTGCGCCGCGTCTGGCTGGCGGTGTACCTGCTGGTGACGGTGCTCGCGAGCTATTACGCTGCCCTGGGCGCAACCGCGCTGGCCGGCTACTTCTGGCACGGCGAGCTTTTGACGCAAGTCGATTGGCGTGTGCCGTTTTTCCTGTTCACGATCCTGGTCGCCGTCGGCGAGGACTACAACATTCTGCTGATGTCGCGCGCCATCGAAGAGCGCAAACGGCACGGCCCCGTCGAAGGCATGCGCCGCGCGCTGGCCAAGACAGGTGGCGCCATCACCTCGTGCGGCCTGATCATGGCGGGCACCTTCGCCACGCTGATGCTGGCTGGCCTCAACACCCTGATGCAGATCGGGTTTGCCCTCGCGTTCGGCGTTCTCATCGACACGTTCGTCGTGCGGCCATTCCTGGTGCCGGCGTGCGCCATCCTCTTCTGGGGCGGCAAGAAGGAACGCGTTGCGGACGCCGAAGAGACCGACGTAGAAGACGAGGCCACGTTCAAGAAGGTGGCGTGACGCCGTTTACGTTTAGCGTTCGCCGGGCGCCTTGCGAACGCTAAACGTAAACGGCGATTCGCGCTAGCATTATTTCCGCCACGCCGCAATCGCCGCCGCATCCACCGCCGCATCACGCATCATGCCGGCGCGCAGCTCCTGCAATCGTTCCGGGGGCGCGAGCTGGAGCAGGCGCTTCATCGTCAACGCCGGTGTATCCTTGATGAGCAAACCGGAAGTCACCTCCGCGACATAGATCGTGCGATCCCCGGTATCGAGCGAGGTTTCGACTCGGCATTCCAGCGACGCGACCGGGTTCAGCGCGGGCATGCCAACAAACTTGTCGCCTCCATGTCCCGATGCCAGGCCGAAACGCCAAACCCAATCGAGGTGCGACTCATCCAGTAATTGAAGCGTAAAGGCCCGGCTCGCTTCGATCAGGCCCCAGGTGCGATGCTGCTTGGCGATGCCAACGAGCATGCGCGGCGCCTCCGGCACGATCGACGCCTGGTTGACGAACGTGGCAATCAAGCCGCCGCGGTGCTCCTGGTGGGCGGCGGTGACGAGCCAGATTTCGCGGTCGAGCAGGCGCAGGATGTTGTTGATGTCGGGCATGGGGACTCAAGGGTTTACGTTTGGCGCCCGCATGGCGTCGCGCGAGCGCTAAACGAGGACCGCTAATAGCCAACCGATTCCAGGCATCGTATCATCTTATTGTCGAGACTTCCCTCCTGCCCGGTGCGCGCATGCCGATTTCGACCCCCTCGGAATTACTGGATTGGCTCGCCCAGTACCAGTTTCTTTCGCCCGCGCAAGCAGACGAACTCCGCCCGCTCGTGCCGACTCTTGCCGATCGGCGGGCGCTGGCAGGCGAATTGATCCGACGCAATTGGCTCACCCCCTATCAGGCCAACCAGATCCTGACCGATAAACACGAGCACCTCATTTTGGGCGGCTATCGGCTGCGCGAGCGGATCGGCGAAGGGGCGATGGGTCAGGTATACAAGGCGTGGAGCCTCAAGCTGGAGCGCATGGTCGCCGTCAAGATGATCAAGAAGGAGATGGTGAGCCTACCCAAGGCGATGGATCGCTTTCGCCGCGAAGTGGAGACGGCCGCCCAGCTCCATCACCCGAACATCGCCCTGGTGCTCGACGCGGATGACATCGATGGCCGGCCCTTTCTCGTCATGGAATTCATCGACGGTTTCAATCTCTCGCAGCGTGTCACTGAGGACGGGGCGGTACCCATTGCCGATGCTGTCGAGTACAGTCGTCAGGCGGCACTGGGGCTTCAGCACGCCTTCGAGCGCGGCATCGTCCATCGCGACATCAAGCCGGCAAACTTGATGGTGACGATGACAAAGGTTGATGATGAGCTGCGTCCGCTCGTCAAGATTCTCGACTTCGGCCTGGCCCGCTACGAGATCGATCGCGAAAATTCGGCGCGGCTCACGCAGATCGGGATGATGCTCGGCACCATCGACTACGTCGCGCCCGAGCAGGCGACCGACTCGCGCAACGCGGACATTCGAGCAGACATCTACAGCCTGGGCTGTGCGCTGTTCTACCTGATCGCGGCCCGGCCCGCGTTTCTGGGCAGCAGCGTGGTCGAGAAGCTGGGGCCGCGCGTGACCGGCGAGCCGCCGTGGATCCGCGAAGTGCGCCCCGGAGTCGATCCCGGACTGGAAGCTGTGCTGCTGAAGATCATGGCCCGCCGCCCCGAAGATCGCTACCAGACGCCGATCGAGGTGGCCGAGGCTCTCGCACCCTATGCGACCACGGCCACGCCGGTTCCGGCGGCGCCGCGCGGCGTGGTGATGGCCATGCCGGTCGCGCCCGGGGCGGTGGTGGCTGGCAGCGTGCCGATCGCCCAGCCGATCCTGGCGATGCCGATTGCGCCGCCGGCGCCGCCGGAAGTTGACGGCGAGGCGTCCTTCATGGGCATGACAGCGACCGGCCGCGACATGTCCACCGGCGCCGCCGCGCATGACGTGCCGAGCCACGCAACCCCGCGGCAGCCAATCCCGCGCAAGGTAATCGTAATCTCCGCGGGCGTGGTCCTGCTGCTCTCGCTTCTCTCCTTTGCTTGTTTGCTCTGGCAGTTCTTCCCCAGCAACCCCGACAAAAAGGCCGGGATCGTTCGCATCAGCAGGGCGAAGTGGTCCATGCACGATGAGAAGGCAATTCCGGGGCGACCTCATCACGTACTCGTCTGGATTGAGCGCGTTGACTGCAAGGGCCCAGTTATTGTCACACTCAAAAACCTGCCCCCTGGGGTAACCAGTGATACGCTCACTATTCCGCCCCGCGCCAAAGAAGGCCAGATCGGGTTTATCGTCTCCTTCGGGACCCAACCGCTCACGAAGGTGGTCAAGGTTTTTGCTGAGTGCGCAGCCGAGGACGCTCGCGATGAATTGTCGATTACCCTGACGATCAAGGACGATCCCTTGAAGGTCAGGAATTGATTCAGGCCAAGTTTCTGGATTGAAGAATGCACTTGCAGAAATAAGAATGATTGGGTTCCCCGGTCCCCATGGGAGTCGCTGCGCTCATCCCTGGGCTTGACGCGTTCCATTGAGGTAAACAATGACTCGAATTATGCTGCATTGCGGCGCCTGCGGCTTACTCTGGGCACTGTGCGCAACCATCGGCTCCGGCCAGGATGTCGCCTCGCTCTTGATCCGCATCAAGGCGGTCGGCAAGGAAGGCGTCGGCAATGTGGAGGCGTCCAAGGCGTGGAAGGAACTGGTCGCCAAGGGGCCCGGCGTGATGCCCGACGTGCTCGCCGGGATGGATGACGCCAATCCCGTCGCCGTCAACTGGCTGCGCGCCGCCGTCGAGGCGATTCAGGACAAGGCTGCTCAGACCGGGCAGAAGATCCCGGCCGAAAAAATCGATGCCTTCCTCAAGGACACGCGCCACAACGGCCGGGCGCGCCGGCTGGCGTATGAATGTCTGGTTCGGCTCGACCCGAAGACGCCCGATCGGCTCTTGCCCAAGATGCTCGACGATCCCAGCTCCGAGATCCGCCGCGACGCCGTCGCCGTCAAGCTCAAGGATGGCAAGGATTCCAAGTTCGACAGCACCGACACGCAGAAGAAATATTTCCACGATCTGCTCAATCACGCCCGCGATCGCGATCAGGTCAACGCGATCTCCGCCGAGCTGAAAAAACTCAAGGTCGAAATCGATCTGACCACGCACTTCGGCTTCGTCACGCGCTGGCTTCTCATTGGCCCGTTCGACAATGTCAAGGGGGTCGGCTTCCACAACGCCTATCCCCCCGAGAAGGGCTTCGACCTCAAGAGCGAGTTCCTCGGCAAAGCCGATGCGCAGGTCCGCTGGAAGGAACACGCGACCGAAAAGCCGCTGGGCATGATCGATCTCAATGAAGCCGTCGGCAAGCTCAAGGGCGCCGTCGTTTATGCCTATGCCGCCGTGGCCTCGGAGAGCGAGCGTGCCGTCGAGTTGCGTGCCGGGAGCAACAACGCGGTGCGCATGTGGCTCAACGGCAAGGAAGTCTACTTCCGCGAAGAGTATCACCACGGCATGGAGATGGACCAGCACGTCGGCAAGGGGGTCCTCAAGAAGGGGCGCAACGAGATCCTCATCAAGGTGTGCCAAAACGAGCAGACCGACTCGTGGGCCCAGCTCTGGTCGTTCCAGTTGCGCGTGTGCGATGCGCTCGGGGCGGCGACGCCGGTGACGAATATGACCGAGAAAGTGAAGTAACTCCCACCCCCAGGAATCGTCCGCCCGCAGCGGACGATTCCTGGGGCTTGCAAGGACTTACCATGAAACCCCTGCTTTCATTCATGATCTTGCTGTTGCTTGTGACCTCGGCACGTGCCGAAGACGCCGACCAGTTCCGCGGCGCCGGCGGCCTGGGGGTCTCGAAAGAGACCAACCTGCCCACCAAGTGGAGCGCGACCGAGAATTTGCGCTGGAAGGCGGCACTGCCGGGCAAGGGGCTGTCGAACCCCGTCATCGCCGGCGGCCGAGTCTATGTCACCGCGACCGGGGCCTACCAGCAGAATCGCCAGGTCGTCCTGTGCTTCGACGTGACGACCGGCAAGAAGCTATGGGAGCGCCAGGTGTGGGCGACCGGCACGACGCAATGCCATCCCAAAACTAACATGGCTGCGCCGACGCCGGTCACGGACGGCGAGCGAGTCTACGCGCTCTTCGCCACGGGCGACCTCGTCTGCTACGACAGGGATGGCGATCTCGTCTGGTATCGCTCCCTCGTCGGCGATTATCCCACCGTGGGCAACAACGTCGGCATGGCGACCTCGCCCACCATCTGGAACGAGAATCTCCTCATCTGCATGGAAAACGCCGGCGAATCGTTCGCGGCCGGCATCGATAAACGCACCGGCGAAAACCGTTGGCGCATCGAGCGCCCTCGCGGCATCAACTGGGTCAGCCCCATCGTCATCCAAAACCAGGGCCAGGCCGAAGTGCTCTTCCAGGGCCCCGCGGGCATCGAGGCCCATGATCCGAACACTGGCAAAAAGAAATGGACCGCCCCCAAGCTGCGTCACACCGCCTACGCAACCTTTACGTTCGGCGACGGCGTCGTCTTCTCTCCCAGCGAGAAGTTCACCGCGTTCCGGCCCGGCAAAGGAGCTGCGGAGCCTGAAGTCCTTTGGCAATCGATCAAGCTGCGGCCCGGCTATTGCTCCCCGGTAGCGCATCAAGGGCTCGTCTACGTCGTCAACGGCGGCGGCGTGGTCAACTGCGCCGACGCCAAGACCGGCGAGATCGTCTGGACGCACCGCCTCGACGGCACCTTTACCGCCTCGCCCATGCTGGCCGACGGCAAGCTCTTCGTCCTCAACGAAGCCGGCACGACCACCATTTTGCAAGCGAGCAAGGAATTGAAGGTGCTCGCCGCCAACTCGATCAAGGACACCTTCCTGGCCACGCCGGTGGCGTCCGACGGCGCAATCTTCCTGCGATCCGACGAGGCGCTCTATTGCATCGGCGCGAAGAAATAACGACTCGCAATACAAAGATAAAGAACCACGGTGGACACGGGGTGAGAAAAAGGTCAAATCCTCACTCCTCTCCGTCCTGCGCGTGTCCCCCTTGGTGGAAGGCGCCATCCGAGGCGATGGCGACCAGAGCGAGCCGGGCCTGGGCGGTCGGCACCGTGGTCGTCACGGTACTGGTCTTGGGGAATTTGACGATCCCCCTGCCGCCGTTAACAACGAGCGGCCCGACGGTGGAGTTGGTCTTGTTGAGCGTGAAGGTGTTGCCGTTGATCGCCAATCGGCCGCCGCCGGCAGTCAAATATCGCAAAACCATTCAAGGCGAGCTATTCTGCAGGTAGGTTTTCATGGGTGCTCCTACACAAGATGTTTACGAGCCGGCGGGTTTATCCCGCCGGCTCGTTGAATTTCAAAAGCGCCAGTTGAACTGCATGAGGCCCTCGACGCTATAGGTTCGCGGACCGGTGATCGGCGTGGCGGCGCCGAACGACAGCGTTGAGCTTCGGCCCAGCCCAAAGTGAACGCCGCCGGTGAAGGCGACCATGTCCGGTGCAAAGATCGGGCCCGTCCCATTGCGATGCGTCAGTGGCGTTGTCACATGGATCTCGGCCGTCGGCACGATGGCGCGGAGCAGCCGACCGGGATCGCCGCGGTAAAGCTGATAGCCGATGCCTACGTCGTTGAAGAGCAGCGTGACATCGCGCGAATCGGTGGGGATGACGACGGAGTGGAAGCCATGTAGATAAAATCGATCGATCGGCAAGATAAAACCACCCCACGGCTGGAGGAGAACGGAGTGGATTCGGCCATCAATGGTATCGATGCCGGGACCGGTGGGCGCCGTCACCGCCAGGCCGCCCGACAGTACTCCGCCGGTGTCGCGATTCAGCAGGAACGCATACTTCCCGACGATGGTCAGATCGCCGGCACTGCTGGACCCGAACGCGTCTACATTGCCTTGCATCTGGTGGAATGGCACGCGCAACTCGACCGACGCCCGGCCATCGAGAAGGGTCTTCTCGAAGCCGAATACCTCGCGGTACAAATTCATGTTAACGCGCGGCGTACCCGGGAGGACGGTGGTGGTGGTGACGGCCGTCTGGACCGTGCTTCCGTTCTTGGTCTGGATTCCGGTGAAGGTCGTGGTGAATGCACTGGGTCCGATCGGCCCGTTTTGTGGATCGCGGATGCCGTTGAAATAGTTGCCTATCACGAACACGCGATCCACCGGCATCGGACTGGCGTTCTCGGCCATCTTGAATGGGCCATACCCAGCGTAAGGAACCAGGATGGTTCGCACTTGCGTAATGGTGGTCGTGGTCGTCTGCGTGGTTACAAGGGGAGGCTTGGGGTTGGGGTTATTCGTTTGCGTGATGGTTTGCGTGGTGGTGGTTTGCGTGCCGGTGACCAGAATGCGAATCTGAGCAAAGAAGCCCTTATAGTCGCCGAGCATCTGCGGAATGTAGCCAGTCGAGAACTCGCGGGTGCGGACCGGGGGAATGAACTCGCTGAGCGGCGTTTCACCTTTTTTCTCGGGGGGTTTCTTCTCTTTGTCCGGCTGCTTGGGCTGGTCCTTGCCGCCGGGTTGAATGACCTCGGCATCCTGGATTGGCGCCCGCAGCGGCGTGTCAGGGAATTGGCCCGGGGCCTGAGATACCAGAGATGCAAGGAGAAGCGAGGCTGCACCGAAAATCTTCGTATTCATGTGTCGATCCTGACAAGGGTTCCATCCGGGTTCGCCGCCAGGGAGACAAGGTCTCCCATTATCGGTTCATCGTCTACCAGATGAAGACGAATTCAGCAATGCCCGCAATTTCATGACAAGAAGGGCAAATTGCGGGGTTAAAGAAGGCCTGTTTTGTTGTTGCGATTTGCTGCCGAGGCGACGAAAATGCACGCCCACAGGTAAGCGCAGCGAACCTGTGGGATGGCGCCACCAGATCCCGCAGGTATGCTGCGCTCACCTGCGGGCTTGCGGGAAAACCATGCAACTCCCCGGCAACACCTTCCTTATCAGCGGCGGCAGCTCCGGACTAGGCGCAGCGTGTGTGCGCCTGCTGGCATCGGCCGGCGCCAACGTCGTCATTGCCGACCTCAATCGCGCCGCCGGCGAAACCCTGGCGACCGAACTGGGGCCGCGCGTCCGCTGTGCCGCCACCGACGTCACCGATGAAGCCAGCGTGCAGGCCGCCGTCGATACTGCGACGCGAACCTTCGGCGCCCTGCACGGCTCCATCCAGTGCGCCGGCATCGCACTGGCGGAGAAGGTCCATGGAAAAATGGGGCCGAACCCGCTGGCGACATTCGTCAAGACGATCAACATCAACCTGGTCGGCACCTACAACGTACTGCGCCTGGCCACGGCTGCCATGATGCAAAACACGCCGAGCGCAAACGGCGAGCGCGGCGTCGTCATCAACACCGCGTCGGTTGCCGCCTACGACGGCCAAATCGGTCAGGCTGCTTATGCCGCGTCCAAAGGCGGCATCGTCGGCATGACGCTGCCCCTGGCACGCGAGCTGGCGCGGCACGGCATCCGCGTGATGGCGATCGCGCCGGGCATTTTCGACACCCCCTTGCTGGCGGGCCTGCCCGAACCGGCCCGGCAATCCCTGGCCCAGCAGGTCCCGTTCCCGCCGCGCCTGGGCCGGCCAGAGGAGTTCGCGGCTCTCGCCAGGCACATCATCGAAAACGAGATGCTCAATGGCGAGGTGATTCGGCTCGACGGGGCGATTCGCATGGCGCCGAAGTAAGGCAATAAGACTAACCACAGAGACACAGAGGCACAGAGGCACAGAGAAGACAAAAAAATCTGGGAACAGAGTCTGCACACACTGAACGGAAATCGGTTTGACAAAGGGGCGAGATTCCCAGCCCTGCCTTCTCTTCTCTGTGTCACTGTGTCTCTGTGGTTAGTCTGTCGGGTTAAGCCAAGGCGCCAACATATGTACGAAACCTTCGAGCATACCGCCGACCTCGGCCTGCGCGTCCGCGCCGCCGATCTCGACACGCTTTTCGCCGAGGCGGCGCAGTGCCTGTTCTCCATCATCGTCGAAAACCTGGCAACCGTTCAGTCGACGCAGCGCATCGACGTGCAGGTCGAGGGCGACAACCGTGAATTCCTGCTCTTCGATTGGCTGCGCACGCTGCTCTATCATTTCGACGCCGAGCATCTGCTCCTCGGCAAGTTCGAGGTCCATGTAAGTGATACCGGCCTGATCGCCAGCGCCTGGGGCGAGCCGATCGACCGCGCCCGGCACAACCTCGAACACGAGGTCAAGGCAATTACCTACCACGGACTGCGAATTGAAAAGAGCGGCGACTTGTGGGAGGCGGAAGTGATCGTCGATATTTGAGCCGTTAACAGCCCGTTGAAAAACGCCTCTTGACAGGCATGGTATGCTGTTGCCCAGATGTTGGGGATATCAACGTACCGAAGACCAAGGAGTCACGATGGCTCTGGGCAAACGAAAACGCGAAGAGCAAGGGCTGTGGATCGCTACCACTGA
>SHZY01000234.1 GCA_009692065.1 Gemmataceae bacterium | reverse complement strand
GAAATGGCCATCGACGGAGCGCCGGATTTTCGACAGCCAGGGTCAAAGGCCGAAAGGCCAACCTTCGTCCGAGATTCCCAGCGCCAAGCAATCAAAAAGCCTGTTCGCCGCTTAGTTTCGAGCGCGGCTGAGTTGTTTGACCATACGGGGTGACAAGCTGCTGCGAGCGTGCCAGGGAAGCCTTCTGGGAGGAATCCGGGGAGGGTTTCGAGAGCTGGATCCCGCGATGATAGCGGAAGGGCGCCATGGCTCCAAGAGGGGAGCGGGCCGATGTCGATTTCTCCTCGGTAAAAAAAAAAAATGGCGTGAATTCCAACTTTGGCGGGCTCCAAATCGTCGAGAACTTGTTGACTGAGCGTTTTACTTTCTTGAGGAGTGCACAATGTACCGTTTGCTCGTTTGTGTCATGTTGGTAGGCTGCGTTTTCGCAACCGTAGCGCCCCAGGCGTCAGCCCAGGAGAAAAAGGTGGAGATCACGAAGAAGTGGAATGGCTCCGTTGATGACGAAAAACTGATGAAGCCTGACTGCATCACCAGCGCCAAGGGACTTGAGGCCGTCTGGAAAGCGTGGAACGCCAAGGGAGATGTGCCAACCGTCGATTTTGGTAAGAACATCATCGTCGCCGTCTATTCCCCCGGCAGCAAACTGGACATCTCGGGGATTAATCTCGACGCCAAGGGAAACCTCACCGTGGTCGGTTTCGGAACGAGAGATTTCCGGCCAGGCTTTCGCTATGTTTTAGGCGTCGTCAGCCGGGAAGGAGTCAAGACGGTGGACAAGAAGGATTTGCCGAAGGAATGAATGATGATTCGATTCGAAGGCGATGTCATTGACTAATGAGTGCCTCATGCGGCTGCGCTGCAATAAGACCACGAGGAGCGTGACACCGAAAATTCGATGTGCAGTTAAGTTAAGCCTTGATCAGTGGAAGGCTTGAGGCGGTAGGGCGAACGCCAAAAGCGGAGGTGGTGGGTGCGGTCCGAATCGCGCTGAGCCCCGGTTGCGTCTTTGCCCTGGATGCAAGCGAGCCGCCGATTATTGATTGGGCGTATGAGAACCGGCGCCGGCTCCTTGCGGCGGCGAAGCGGGTGCGTCATGCGGAAATTTTATCCGACGGGTCCCGCGGCGATCGCCGGTGCTCGCGTGCCCAGATCGGCGGGCGGCGGCATGACGAACGGTTGTTTACCGGCATGGAATCGCGCACGTTGAATCATCCCTGCGTGGTCTAGTGGCGGTTCTCTGTCGCCGGTCAGAACTGGCCTACATCGGCGCCAATCGAGTCGTGCGGATTTGGAGTGCCCCCCGAGGCTGTTAGGAACTCGACGCCCCGTTGCGCATCAAGATCTCACCGGGCGATGGGCCGAAAAAAAGTCGCAGCCATCCGAAAGACGATCATTTCCACTTCGTTTGTTGTTTCAACGCTACGGTTGCATTGCTTGTGCTGATTCACCTCGTCCACGTTCCGGCCTCTCCCTGCCTATTCCAACAGATCGGCTACGACGTCCGCATGCGTCACGTCGGCGTCGGTCAAGCTATCATTGCGACCTTCGTGGGGGAAGGTGAGCCGGGTGTGGTTCAGGCCCAGGGCGTGAAGCAGCGTGGCGTGAAGATCGCAAACGCGGACCACATCGTCCACGGCACGATAGCTGAAATCGTCGGTTTGACCGTGCACATGACCGCGCTTGAAGCCGCCGCCAGCAAGCCACAATGAAAAGGCGTGGCGATTGTGATCGCGGCCGTCCGTCCCTTGAGACACAGGAAGTCGGCCGAATTCGCCGGTCCACAAAACAATGGTCGAGTCGAGCAGGCCGCGCCGCTTGAGGTCAAGAACCAGGGCGGCGCTCGGTTGATCGGTCATGGCGCACAGGTCACGCAGGCGGGCGGCGTTCTGGGCGTGCGTGTCCCAGGGTTGGCCGTTCAGGAATACCTGCACGAAGCGCACGCCGCGCTCCACCAGTCGCCGGGCCAGCAAACAGCGCCGGCCGTAGTCCGCCGTGACCGGGTTTTCCAGGCCATACATGCGCCGGGTCTCCGCGCTTTCGCCGGACAGGTCGAGCACCTCCGGCACCGACGATTGCATCTGGGCAGCCAGCTCAAACTGACGAATGCGTCCGGCCAATTCCGTGTTATCGGGAAACCGCCGCTGGTGGCTTCGATTCATTGCGTTCAGGAAATCAAGCTGGTTTCTTTGCGGAGCGCCCGCCAGCTCCGGCGGCGGGACGAGATTGGCGACGGGCGTTCCAGACGCTTGAAACGGCGTCCCCTGGTAAACCGCGGGCAGATAGCCGGAGGACCAGTTGTGGACTCCTTCGACAGGCAGGCCGCCCGGATCGGAAAGGACGACGTACGCAGGCAAATCCTGGCGGATCGCGCCGAGGCCGTAAAGCAACCACGATCCCCACGCGGGCCGGCCGGCGAAAACCTTGCCGCCATGGATCGTACGCAGCGCGGCTTCATGGTCCACCGACTCCGTGGTCATCGAGCGCACCAGAGTGAGGTCGTCAACGATCCGCCCCGTCCAGGGCAACAGTTCCGATAACTCGATGCCCGATCTGCCTCGCCGCGCAAACCGATAGGGAGAGCCGAGCACGTTGCCGGTCTGCGTGTGAAAATGGGTTTCCAGTTCGCCTTGATAACGAGTGCCGTGTCGGCGGTTCAATTCCGGCTTGGGGTCGAACAGGTCCATCTGACTCGGTCCGCCGTGCTGAAACAGGCAAATGACCGATCGAGCCTTGGCTGGATGATGTGGAACCCGCGGCGCGAGCGGATCGGCCGACGCCTGGCCGAGCCCACGTTCTTGAGCGAGGAGGTGAGCGAGTGCCAACGACCCAATCCCGCCCGCCCATCGGCCCAAGAACGCCCGACGATTCATGCGAAAATCGAGCATGGTAAAATCTCCAATTTAACCACGGATTACACGAATAACGCGGATGGGAAAATCGCCTGCTTTTCTTCATCCGTGTTGTCCGTGCAATCCGTGTTTGAAATCTTATTCCACATACAGAAACGCATTGCTGGCCAAAACCATCTGGCACAGGTCGGTCCACGCTCGCTGTTCGCCATCCTTGGCGCCGGCGTATGCTTTTCGCTGAGCGATTAAAAAACGCTCCACTGCCGCGGTTTCTTCGGCGTTCGGTGGGCGACCGCAGGCCAGCCGAAACGTCAGATTCAGGCGCGTTGCCGTCTCGGCGCCCGCTTCCTTCGTTAACCGCTGTTCCAGCGATTTGGCCCGATCGCGCACGAACTTCGAGTTGAGCAGCGCCAGCGATTGCAGCGGCACCGTTGATGTGGTCCGCATGCTGCAATTGCTCACGATCGACGGGGCGTCGAAAAGTTGCAGCAGCGTGACCACCTGCGTCCGCCGCTGTTGCAAATAGACCGATCGGCGCTTGGCGCCTTCGTGATTCTCCGGAATTTCCACGGTGCCTTCCTTCGTCCGCCGCGAGGGAATGTATGACCCGCCGGCGCGCGTATCCAACTCGCCGGCAGCGCTCAACAAGGCGTCTCGAACCGCCTCTGCGTCCAGGCGACGCAGCGGAAAACGGCCCAGTAACGGGTTGTCCGGATCTATCTTGTTGAGATCCTCGCGCGGAGCGCTCGATTGGCGGTAGACGGCGGAACGAAGGATCGCCCGGTGCATGGCCTTCACGCTCCAGCCGGACTTGACGAACTCGCTGGCCAAATAATCGAGAAGTTCCGGGTGCGACGGCCTGGCGCCCGATTGCCCGAGGTTGTCGGGAGTCGCCGACAGGCCGGCGCCGAAATGGTGTTGCCAGATGCGATTGACCATGACCCGAGCAAAGAGCGGGTTTTCTGCCGAGGTGATCCAGCGGGCGAGCGCCAACCGTCGGCCCGTGCTGATTTGGCCCGGCGGGCGTTGCTCCAGACGATAGGCATTGTTGAGCGTCGTGAACGCGCCCGGCACTCCCGGCTCGACCGCGCCGCCGGGCTGGTTGTGCTGGCCGCGTTTCAGAACGTGATGCACCGGCGGACTGGCATCGGTCTCAACGAAGACCGACAATTTTGCCAAGGGCTTGGGTCGGTCCTTCTCGCGGGTGGCGCTCGATTTCTTGAATTGCTCGCGCATCTCTGCGAAGTCGGGAAACTGCTTCGCCAACTCCTCGACGCTGATTGGCGCCTTGGCGTGCATCTTCAGTAGCTCGCTCTGTTCCTTGGTCCGCGCCTTGACTTGGGCGTTGACGGCTTCAATGATCTTATCCTGAAGCGGAACGGCCAAATCTTTCAGGCGTTCGCGCAACAACTGGTCGCGATAGGAACGTTCATAGATCGCAAGCCGGCTGCTCATCGTCTTGAGGTGTTGATCGACGAGATCGTTCTGCCGTTTCCATTCGTCGCGCTCCTTTTGCGTGACCACCTCCACGATCCGGTCCTTGGGCTGCTTCCAGCGTTCCGGGTTGTAAGCGGGGAAGAAGATCGCCTGAAGCTGATAGTAATCCTTGTGGCTGATCGGCTCAAACTTGTGGCTGTGGCAGCGCGCACACTGGATGGTCACGCCGAGCAGGGAATTCATGGTGATTTGCAACGTCCCCTCAAGGACGGTGTAGCGATCGATGCGGACTTCGTCGGGGTTGCCGTCGCTTTCGCCGGTGCCGTCGGGGGCGTTGCGGAGAAAGTGGGTCGCGGTCAGCAACTCCGCCATTTCCGGTGTCAGGTCGCTGCCCGGCTTGTAACCGGCCAGCTCGTCCCCGGCCAGCTGCTCCTGAATAAAGCGGTCGAACGGCTTGTCGGCATTAAAGGCACGAATCACGTAGTCGCGGTAGCGCCAGGCGTGGGGCCGATCGCTGTCCGCGTTGAAGTAGCCGTTGGAGTCGGCGTAGCCGGCGGTGTCGAGCCAGTATTTCCCCCAACGTTCGCCGTAATGGGGCGACGCCAGGTAGCGGTCCACCATCCTTTCGTAGGCTTTGGGGGCAACATCCGCCAAAAAGGCATCGATGTCGCTGAGCGAGGGAGGCAAGCCCGTCAGGTCGAAACTGATTCGACGGATCAAGGTTGGCCGATCCGCCTCGCCATTGAAGTTCTGTCCCTTGGCTTCCAAGGCCGCCACGATGAACCTGTCGATATCGCTCTCGGCCCGAATTTTTACCTGAGGGACTTGGGGCCGCTTGACCGATTGAAACGCCCAATGCGGTTTCACCGAGAAAGGCTTCTTTTTGTCCACGGGCTCCTGTGCCAAGCCCGCCATCGTCAACGCGAGTGCCAAGAGCGTGACTGCAAAGATCGCTCGGCAAAGCATCGTTTTTCCCATGAATTCGCACACCCCGCCCATGACGCCTCCCGGCTGTTGAACCGCCGTCGCCTCGTTGGGATTGATGCCCCTATTCTATTCTGTTCGCGAATAGATGACACATCCGGCAAGCCGCGCTCCGTAAAGAGGTCGGGTTGAATCGCCGAGCGACTCCGCGGCTCAATCCGGTTCCTTATACCCCTTGTCCGGCACCGATAGCTTGACAAACGTCGGTGTGCATCGCGTCGCATGTCTTGCAAGTGCGGACAAAGAGCAGATAGTTAGCTGTGAACCCGGCTTTCTCTGTCTGGCGTTGAAGCCGAGAGAGGTAGTTCAAAATGGCCTGCAACGTTTGAGCGACAGCACGGGCACGCCTCCGCCTCGTTTCTGCGCTTGCGCGAATTCCCGCTGATTGGTCAAGAAGTGTCGGCAGCAAGCAAGGAGAAACGCCCGAAATTTTCCCCGGCTTTTGTCCACGGCGCCCAGGAAATCGCGGTCGAGAAAGCGGGCGAAGAACTCCTGCGTCAAATCCTCGGCAACGTCCGCCTGAGCGCGGAACTAACGACGAACGCCCGTATGGTCAAAAAACTCGGCCGCGCTCGAAAACAAGCAGAGAACGGGCTGTCGGCTTGTTAGTCGGTGAAAATCTCGCCTGAATGGCATTGTTCAATGACGCTGTCTGGCGGCAAGCAGCCACGCCCCTTCGGGATCAACGAGGG
>SHZY01000062.1 GCA_009692065.1 Gemmataceae bacterium | reverse complement strand
GGGATGACATCCTTTACCCCATAACTCGAACCTGGCAATCTTCCATTTCAGGCTGTACCAATACACAGGAGTCTGCAAGGCCTCGCTGGCCTTTTTTGGTCTCTCTATTTTGCCACCGAGATGCTTTGGAGTCGAACCTGCGGCCGTCGGTCGCACCGAAGTGAAAATGTTCCGACGACCTACCTTTGGACCGTCGCCGTCGCGCTCGACGTGATCGGTGCCGAAATATCGACTTAATCAACGGACTGCTAGGACAGCAAATATCTTTTCAGGCGACGCATATACACAAGTATATTAATTCGGCGAGCTAGCCACCGATCGGCCGACTTTGGGCCGTTATTCACTCGAAAAGCGCCCCCTGACCGGGATCCTGTTCCTTCCCGGTCCACGGCTTGCCAATGTGCTGATAGGCTTTGCGGGTCGCCATTCGACCGCGCGGCGTGCGTACGATCATCTGCTCTCGCAGTAGATAGGGCTCGACCTCGTCGCTCAGGGTGTCCGACGGAAGATTCATCGTGGCCGCCAGCGCTTCGACGCCGGCCGGCCCGCCGTCGAAGACGTTGATGATCGTTTCCAGGTAACGCCGGTCCTGTTTGTCGAGACCCAGCAGGTCCACCTCGGACATTTTGAGGGCCGCCTGCGCTGTCGCCAGGTCGATCGAACCATCGCGCTCGCTGGCCGAAAAGCTGCGCGCCCACCAGAGCCGCGAGTTGGCGATGCGCGGCGTCCCCCGGCTGCGGTTGGCAATCTCCAGGGCGGCGTCGGCTGTGACGACCGTGTTCAGCTTGCGGGCGTTGATCGTCACGATCTGGGCCAGCTCGGCCACCGCGTAATAATCCAGGTGTTCGTGAATCTTGAAACGATCGCGCATCGGGCTCGACAGCATGCCGCTTCGCGTCGTCGCGCCGATCAGCGTGAATCGCTTGAGCGGCATCGAGATCGTGCGGGCATTCATCCCCTCGCCCAGGATAATATCGACCCGAAAATCCTCCATCGCGGGATAGATGAACTCTTCCACGACCCGCGGCAACCGGTGAATCTCGTCGATGAACAGGATCGATCCGTCCGTGGCGTTGGTCAGGAAGGGCAGCATGTCGGCCGGCTTCGTGAAAGCGGGGCCGCTGGTCATCTGGATGGTGGTGCCCAGCTCGTTCGGCAATACCGTGGCGAAAGTCGTTTTGCCCAGGCCGGGCGGCCCATCGAAGAGCATGTGCGACATCGGCTCCTTCAGCTTCTTCGACGCGCGGAGCAGAATCTCGAGCCGCTGCTTGACTGATTGCTGGCCGATGACCTCGCGCAGAAACCGCGGGCGCAGGGCGGCATCGCGATTCTTGTCATCGTCAGGGACTTCGGCTTGCACAAGCGGTTGTCGAGCCATGGGGAACTCTGGGGAATACCGCTTGCGGCTTAGCGTTCGCATGACATCTCGCGAACGCTAAGCCGCAAGCGGCGAACTTACCTCTGCTGATAAATCGCCATCAACACGTCTTCCACATTCTTGAACTCCTTGCCCCCCGCAAGCGCCTTGTCGAGTCGATCGCGCGCCTCTTGCGGACCGTGGCCCACGCTCAAGAGGGCTTGATAGGCGTCGTCCAGCACATCGCCGTCGATTCCGCTCGGCGCGGCCGCGGCGCCGGTCGTGCTTGGCCCGGCCATCAGCGCATACCTGGTCACCTTGCGGCGCAGGGTCGCGACGATCTGTTCGGCCGTCGCGCTGCCGATGCCGGGGAGCGTCGTGAGCCACTTGCTGTCTTGCCGCTGAATCGCGTCCGCGATTTCTTTGATCGGGCGCACAAACGCCTTCATCGCCTTGCGCACACCAACCTTGTCCACGGTGCAAAAGAGATCGAAGAAGTCCTGCTCCGCCTCTGCAAGGAAGCCGATCAGTCGCGGCACCATGCGCCCATGGGCTGGATTGCCTTCGAAATAATGGCTCGTGTAAAGCGTGATCTCGTCGCCGTGCTGATGCTGCAAGATCCGGCGCACGAACTCCGGAACCAGAATCTGATATTCGAGCGGCCCGACTTGCAGGCGAATCTCTTCGTCGAGCACGCGGTTCACCCGGCCGGTCATCTTCGTGATCATAGTTGCATCTTGCTCTGATAGTAGTGGCAGAGGGCGACCGCCAGCGCATCGGCAACGTCGGGTGGGTCGGGCAGCCTCGCCAGGCCCATCTCACGCTGGATGGTGCGCTGCACCTGCTCCTTCGACGCTCGGCCGTTGCCGGTGACGATCTTCTTCACCTGCGTGGAGGCATAACTGACGACCGGAATGCCTGCTTGCGCAGCCGCCAGAAAGATGACGCCGCGCGCGTGGCCCATCAGAATGGCTGTTCGCGGGTGATCGTAGTGGGCATAAAGCTGCTCGACCGCCATCGCCTCAGGCTTGAACTGGGCGACGACTTCCACTACACCTTTGTACACGGAGAGGACCTTTTCCGCCATATCAGATGCGTCATCGTCAGCCGTGCGGATGATGCCGGCTTCGCAGATGACGGGCCGGACGGGGGTGAATTCGAGGACGCCATAGCCGGTGATGGCCAGACCGGGATCGATGCCGACGATGCGACGTGGGGTGCTCATATGGCATCCATGACTGTCCGAGCCTGAAGCGTAAGCGAAAAGCAGCGAATCTTCGCTTACGCTTCAGGCTCAGATGGCTAATCCTTGCGCCAGTTGGTCCCGCCGGCGCGGTCTTCCAGCGTCACGCCCAGTTCGCTCAAGCGTTTGCGAATCTGATCGCCGAGCGCGAAGTTTTTCGCCTTGCGCGCTTCGGCGCGCAGGTCGATGAGCAGTTGCATCAAGCCGCCGACGAGCTGCTGGCTTGCGTTGTCCGTTTTCACCTCCTCCGGCCGTTTCTCGAAAACGCCGAGGATCTGGCTCAACTCTTTGAGATAGATAACGCCATCCTCGAACGCCTTTACATCGTCGGCCGTTCCCTTGCCTATTTCGAGTTGTTTCGCATCGGCAAAGCGATTGAGCGCTGTAAGCAATTCGTACAAAACGCCGACGGCACCGCCGGTGTTGAAGTCGTCGTCCATGTGTTCGAGGAACCGCTTCCGCAGGACCGCGAACTCGCCTTCACGGCCAGCGCCTCTTGCCACATTGGCCGGAAGTGGCTGATAGAAATTCCTCTTGTTATTGATTCGCTCAAATCGCTCGAAAAACCGATAGAAGCCGTCGAGGCCGCGACCTACTTCCGCCAGGCGTTCTTCGCTGTAATCAATCGGCCGGCGGTAATGCGTGGCGAGCAAAAAGAACCGCAGCGTCTCCGGCTGGATGCCGCGCTCGAAGAGTTTGTGAACGACGATCTCGTTGCCGAGGCTCTTCGACATCTTCTGCGGCTCGTCGTCTCGCGGCTTGGCGTCCTTGATCTTGCTGGCCTGCGAATGAATCCGCATCAGTCCATTATGCATCCAGAAATTGGCGAACGTGCAGCCGTTGTACGATTCCGACTGGGCGAGTTCGTTCTCGTGATGCGGGAATTGCAGGTCGAGGCCGCCGCCGTGTATGTCGAGCGTTTTGCCGAGCAGCTTGGTGCTCATGGCCGAGCATTCGATATGCCAGCCGGGGCGCCCCTTGCCCCAGGGGCTGTCCCATGCAGGCTCGCCGGGCTTGGCGGCTTTCCACAGGGCGAAGTCGCCGGGGCTGCGCTTTTTTTCGCTGACTTCAATGCGGGCGCCGGCTTCGAGCTGCTCCGGATCGCGATTGCACAGCTTGCCGTAGTCGTCGTCCTTGGTGACGTCGAAATAGACATCGCCAGCCGCCGGATACGCGAAGCCTTTCGTGATGAGCCCCTGGATGATCTCGATGATGTCGCCGATGTGGTGCGTCGCCCGCGGCATCAGGTCGATGCTTGTGACGTTGAGCTTCGTCAGGTTCTCGACATAATCGCGTGTGACGCGTTCGGCCAAGTCGGAGACGCTGATGCCTTGCCTTGGCGCTTCGATGATGAGCTTGTCATCGACGTCGGTGATGTTGACGACGAACTTGACTTCGTAGCCGAGATAGGTGAGATAGCGTTTGACGGTGTCGAAGATGACCGGCCCGACCATGTGCCCGAGGTGGCTCGGCTTGTACACCGTCGGCCCGCACACGTACATGCCGACCTTGCCCGGCTCGACCGTTTTAAACGGCTCCTTCTGCCGGGTCAGGGTGTTATAGACGCGCAGATTGTGTTCCATCGCAACCTCATCACACGTTGTGTCACGGCCTCCTGACCGTGACACGTTGTTTAACCGCAGGTCTCCCGGCGTTTCTGGAGACCTTCGGTCTGGCCCAGTGGCACGGTCAGGAGACCGTGCCACAACGGTTGGATCTACCCTCGCCCCAACCCCTCGCCCCAACCCCTCGCCCCCGAGCTACAGAAAGAGGGGATCGATGAACGGGTCATTTAGGATTAGCGCTATCACCTGGCACCCGATCGCCTCGGCCCGGCCGATCGCGCCGACACCTTCACCGGTCTTCGCCTTCACGTTGACCGCGTCCACAGCCAGACGCAGCAGCGCCGCCAGGTGTTCGCGCATTTGCTGTTTGATCGGCCCCAGCTTCGGCTCCTGGGCGAATATCGTCAGATCGACGTTGACGACGCGATAGCCGAGTTCGCTCAGTCGCATCAGCGTCTCCGTCACGAACATCTGCGAATCGCAGTCCTTGTACTTTGGATCGTTATCGGGATAGGAATCGCCGATATCGCCTAAGCCCGCCGCGCCCAGCAACGCATCAGTCAACGCGTGCAAGACGACGTCGGCGTCCGAGTGCCCGATCAGGCCGCGCGGATGCTCGATCTTCAGGCCGCCGAGGATGAGCGGACGATCTGGGCCAAGCCGATGCGTATCATGACCGATGCCGACGCGGAACATAAAGCGATCCTCAAGCCGACGGCAATTGTAACGAAGCCGCGTCGATCTTGACAATGCAAGTCCGAGCCTGAAGCGTAAGCGAAGAAACCGCAAACTGCGCTTACGCTTCAGGCTCGGACCAATCAAATGCCGCCGAAGCTGCTCGAATGCTCGACCGCGAAGTTCTCGAATCGCATGTATTCTTTGACGTATATCAGCGATTTCTCGCCGGTTGGCCCGTTGCGCTGCTTAGCGACGTTGACTTCGATTAACCCTTCATTCTGACCAGGGGCACTATCTGGGCGATGCAGCATGATCACGGTATCCGCATCCTGCTCAATGGCACCCGATTCACGCAGGTCACTTAGGCGTGGCCGATGGTCCTGGCGGTCCTCCGAACTGCGGTTCACCTGGGCAAGCGCGACCACCGGGAGCTTAAGCTCGCGTGCCAGGAATTTCAATCGCCGCGAAATGCCGGACACTTGTTCCTGTCGGCTCTCGCGACGGTCGTCCGGATCGATGAGCTGTAGATAATCAATCATGACGAGGCGGATATCCTCACGTTTCTTGAGGCGACGAGCGTTAGCTGCGATGCGCAACATGTTTTGGCCGGGAGTATCGTCGATGAAGAGTTTCGCTCCCCCTCCAAGCAATTCGCTCGCTTCCATCATTCTCGAAACTTCATCGGAATTCAGATGCCCACGCCGCATGCGGTGACTATCAACGCGGCCCTGACAGCAAAGCAAGCGGTCCGCTATCTCGACCTTCGCTTGCTCCAGGCTGACGAACAGGACTGGCAAGCCGTCCTCAACCACGACATGTCTGGCAATGTTCAGCGCGAATGCAGTCTTTCCCACGCTGGGACGAGCGGCAATGATGATGAGTTCGTTTTTCTGAAAACCAGCCGTCAGGTCATCAAGATCCATGAAGCCTGTCTTAATGCCACTGAACTCGTGCCCGGGTAGTTTTTTCTGATCGAGCCGCTGGAAGGCTTCCTGAAGCGCGTCGTGCAGCGTGACTGTATTTCCCGTGATGCCCATCTCCGCGATTTCAAGGATGCGGCGTTCGGCGCTGTCAAGCAGCTCCTTCGGCTTTTGCGTTTGGTTGTACGCCTCGGCTTGCAGATCGGTGCAGGCGTGGATCAAGTTGCGCACGATCGCCTTCTCGCGGATGATTTCCGCGTACTGGCGATAATGTGCCGCGCTGGGCGCGGCATCGAACAACTCCACGAGATAACCGTGGCCGCCCACGTCGTCCATCAGCTTGGCCTGCGACAGCCATTCGGCGACCGTGACGATGTCGGCGGGTTTGCCGTCGTCGTCGTTCAGCTTGGTGATGGCTTCAAAAATCTTCTGATGGCCAAAGACGTAGAAGTGCTCGGCGCGGACGAGATTGACGGCTTCCGGGATGACCTGGTTGTCGCGCAGCATGCTGCCGAGCAAGCTGCGCTCCGCGTCGCGATTGTGCGGCGGCAGTCGGTCCGCGACGGAGGGGTCGGGGTACATGGCTATGCCTCCTGCATTGCCGCTCGCGGCTTGGCGCTCGCAAGGCGACACGCGAACGCTAGGCCGCAAGCGGCACAAAGACAAACAGCCCGACCATTCGCGGCCGGGCTGTCTATTGTAGCAAATCGCGCGTTTACTTCTTCTCGGCTTGCTGCAGCGGCACGACCATCACCTTGACCTTGGCAGTGACGTCATAGCCGAGGTTCAGCTCGACCTCGTAGAGGCCGCACTGTTTGATCATGCCTTCCAGCTTGACCATCTCGGTTTCGACCTTGAGGTTCTTGCCCTTCAGGGTCTTCGAGATGTCGCCCTCACCGACGGAGCCATAAAGATGGCCTTCTTCGTTGGCGTTCGCTTCGATGGTCAGCTGTGGGACGCGGGCGATCTGCTCGGCCATGGCCTTGAGGTCGGCGATCTTGGCTTCACGCGCCTGATTGACTCGCTTCTTGTGCAGTTCCAGCAACTTCAGGTTGTGCTGCGTCGGCACCGTGGCGAGGCCTTGAGGCAACAGGTAGTTGCGCGCGTAGCCATGCTTGACCTCGACGAGATCGCCCTGTGACCCAAGATGGGCTACATCTTCGGTCAAGAGGAGCTGCATGCCGCCGTGATTGCCCTTGAGGACTTGATTGCGTTTTCTGGTTGGCATCGGGGTATCCGTCACATAAAGGAGATTTCACTGCGAACGCTAAACGTAAACTCAGAAGGGGATGTCACCTTCTTTGGGCGGGGGCTGGGCATCCATCGGGGGTGGTTCACTGCCGCCGCTGTCATAGTCCTGGCTCGGCGGCGGGGCGTCCTGGCGTTTGCTTTGGTAACTGCCGCCGGAGCCCCCGTCCTTGCGGGGTTCAAGGAACTGAACATTTTCGACGACGATTTTCAGCTTCGATCGCTTATCGCCTGTTTGCTTGTCCGCCCACTGGTCAAGCTTCAGGTGCCCCTCGATGAAAGCCTGGTGGCCTTTTCGAAGGTACTGTTCAATCAGGTCAGCCGTCTTGCCGGTCTCGCCGCGATTAAACGCTTCGCAGTCAAGAAAGACGGGTTCGTCCTCCCATTGGCCGGTTTGCTGATTCTTGCGCCGGTTGTTCACCGCAAAGCCGAAATTCGCGACTTTGCCGCCGTTCGAGAACATGCGCACTTCGGGGTCGCGGGTCAGACGACCGATCAACATGACCTTGTTGAGGTTCGCCATGAGGAGCTCTCCGATGAGGTAACGCGAGATCGCTCTCGTTGATTCCGTCGCAGGTTCAATCGTGGCGCCGGCCGCGGCGCGGGCCGTCGTTGACGCCCAGGTCGATCGGAGCGCCGTCGTTCGAGCCCGTATCTTCCTGCATATTGTGCAAGGCCACCGCGTGCTCGCCCTTCGCAATCCCCAGCATCGTTTCGACCAGCTTCGGGTGAATTTTCAGAACCATGAGCCGTAGGATGGTCTCGTTCAGCGTGCAATCGTTCTCGATGGCAACGAGGTTCTTGCCTTCCGACGAGAAGTAGGTCAGGTAGTAGACGCCCTTCTTTTGCTTCTTGATCGGACAGGTGAATTTACGCTCATCCCAAAGCCGGCTCACCAGGACCTCGGCGCTGTGCTTTTCGAGAATCTCGCGAATCTGCTTGTCGGCGGTTTCGAGATTGCCAGCGACCTTGGATGAATCGAGAATGAACATGCACTCGTAAACATTCGCTGCCATGGATGATTCCTTTTGCCTGATCCTTTTTTAACGCCCGCAGACCGACCTCAGACATTTGACGGTTCGCCGCGAGCGGCTAATTATATTGATTCATGCACGTTTGGATACCCTGCCCAATCCAGGTCGCCACCCCTTGAGCGGCGAGGGTGATCGCGTCCTTTATGGCCGGCTTCTCGCTCGGCTTGAACTTGCCGAGCACATGGTCCACGGTGTCCTTTTGTTCGTCCGGAACATCGACGCCGAGCCGCAGCCGTGAATACTCGGTGGTGCCCAGATGCTGCTGAATATCGCGCAGCCCGTTGTGCCCGCCGTGGGTGCCGCGCGCCCGGAAACGCAACTTGCCAAGCGGCAGGGCCATGTCATCGCAAACGACGAGCAGATCGGTCAATTCCAGTTGATAGAAATCGACCACCTCGCGCACCGCCCGGCCGCTCAAGTTCATGAACGTCTGCGGTTTCATCAGCAAAATCTTCTCGCCCGCGTGATGCCACTCGGCCAGGTCAGCATCGAATCGGCTCTGAAAGCTGTCGACAATGGGACTCAAGGCAAGCACATCGACGACCGCGAAACCAACGTTGTGGCGAGTGCCGTCGTATTTCTTGCCGGGGTTGCCAAGACCGACCACGAGTTTCATGTCCCAATGCTCCGTCGAAGGCTACCTGAGCAGAAGGGAGAAAGCCGCTACTTCTTGTCTTTCTTCTCTTTCTCTTCTTCGCCTTCTTCGTCCTCACCCTTGACCCGCCCGATGACTTCGGGCTCGCTGGAGTCGGCGGCGCCAGGCAACGCGGCAACTGGCGCGGCGACTTCTTCGATGACCTTCTGCGATACTTGCACGATGATTGCATCCGGATCGTTCTTGACGACGACCCCTTCTGGCAACGTCAATTCCTTCACGTGAATGGCCTGGTCGAGCTGCAACTCCCCGATATTCACACGGATCGATTCGGGAATGTTGATGATCAAGCACTCGACCGACAGGCTATGGACCTGCTGCACCAAGACGCCGCCGCCGACCGTCACGCCGGGCGCGGTGCCGCGCAGCTCGACTTTGATTTCAAGGGTAATCTTCTCGTCGGCACGCACGCGATAGAAATCGGCATGCAAGAGGTCGTGGCCGAGCGGATCCCACTGCACATCGCGGAGCAGGGTCTTCTGCGTGACGCTGCCGAGCTTCACGTCGAAAATGCGTACGCCGCGGCGTATCGCTTTATTCAAGGCATCGCCGGATACCGACAGCGACGCGGTGGGTTCGCCGTGGCCGTAGATGACGGCCGGGACGAGCCCCTGTTTTCGCACCTGTTTGGCGGCGTTGGTGCCGCTCTTGGTGCGCTCTTGGACTTCCAATACGAATGCTTCAGCCATGGGATTCCTCGGTCGCGATCTATCAAGGGGACCAATTCCCCACCTGTCGATCGCCTTGGGGGAAGAGTTATTATTTGAAACCGGCGATGGGGTTACAAGGGGAGCAGGCAAAAAAGTTACTCTTCGTTTAGCGCCCGCGCGGTGCAACGCAAACGATAAACGAAGCAATCAACCGACCCCCGCCCGCACAATCGCCAGAAAATCCTCCGCCTTCAAGGCCGCCCCGCCGACCAGCGCGCCATCGACATCCGGCTGCGACAGCAGGATGGTCGCGTTGTCAGGCTTGACGCTGCCACCGTACTGGATGACCAGCGTCTGGGCGGCAGCAACGCCACAAAGTTGACCGACGCGATTGCGGACGAAGGCATGCGCATCCTGTGCTTGCTGCGGCGTCGCGTTGACGCCGGTGCCGATCGCCCAGACCGGTTCGTAGGCGACCACCATATTCTTGAGCGACTTGGCAGTGATCTTGGCCAGCGAGCCCGTCAGCTGGGTGTCGAGGACGGCCTCGGTCTTGTTCGCCTTGCGCTCGTCGAGTGTTTCGCCGATGCAGAGGATAACCTGGAGCCCGACCTTGAGGGCCGCGTGGACCTTGGCGTTGATATACTCGTCGCTTTCCTTGAAGATCTGCCGGCGTTCGCTGTGGCCAACGATGACGTATTTGCAGCCGACATCGACTAGCATGGCCGGACTGACTTCGCCGGTGAAGGCGCCGTCGTCTTTCGGATAGCAGTTCTGCGCGCCGAGCGCGACTGGCGTGCCAGCGACGATTTGTGCAACGCGCGGCAAGAACGGAAACGGCGGGCAGACGGCGACGGTGACGCGCGTGTCGCCGGCCAACCCCTTGACGACCGCGGCCGCCAACAGTTCGCCGTCGATGCCGCGGGTGTTCATCTTCCAGTTGCCGGCGATAAATTTCTTGCGCATGATTCCTCCTCGTTTAGCGCCCGCATGGCACCATGCGAACGCTAAACGTAAACCTATGGAACCTTGCCGTCATCGGTAATCCGCCAATCGATCTCGGGTTTGCCCCAGGCTCGCAAAGCCGCATTGATCTTCGAGAACGGTTTGCTGCCAAAGAACCCGTTGTACGCCGACAACGGCGACGGATGGGCGGCTTCCAGAACGAGGTACCTCGTTGCATCGATCAGCGCCCGCTTCGCCTGGGCCGGCTTGCCCCACAGTACGAAGATGATCGGATCGGTACGATTGCTTAAGTGCTGGATGACGGCATCGGTGAACGATTCCCAGCCCTTGCCGCGATGCGAATTCGCTTCGTGCGCACGCACCGTCAGCACCGTGTTGAGAAAAAGGACGCCCTGTTTCGCCCACGGCGTCAGACAGCCATTGCTGGAAATCGCGCAACCGAGATCGGCGTGCAGTTCCTTGAAGATATTGCGCAGCGACGCCGGTACCTTGACGCCCGGCAGCACGGAGAACGCGAGGCCATGCGCTTGGCCATCGTCGTGGTAGGGGTCTTGGCCGAGGATGACGACGCGCACGTGTTTCGGTGGCGTCAGCTCGAACGCAGTGAAAATACGTTCGTCGGGCGGAAAGACTTGATGCTGGGTACATTCGTTCGTGATGAATTGTTGCAGGTCGCGGAAGTACGGCTTGGTCAATTCTTGACCCACGGCCGCCATCCATGGGGTTGGCAGAATCATGGAGTTGTCCGGTCTTCGTTTAGCGCCCACGCCGCGTGTGCAATCGTTCAATGCCCCAATCAAAACCAAGCGAGGAGCGGGCGCTAAACGAAATCAATCAATACGTCTTGCCAAACAATTCCGCCAGCTTGCGTATCTGCTTCATCACCTCGGCGTACTTCGGCGGCAAGAGCGCCTGCGGCCCGTCCGACAGCGCCTTCTCCGGGCAACTATGGACTTCGATGTGCACGCCGTCTGCCCCTGCCGCGACCGACGCCATCGCCATCGCTGGAATCAAGTCGGGACGCCCCGTCGCGTGGCTTGGATCGACAATAATCGGCAGATGGCTCATCCCCTTCACGTTCGGCACCGCGCTCATATCGAGCATGTTGCGCGTCGAATCCTCGAACGAACGGACGCCTCGCTCGCACAGCACCACGTTCGGATTGCCTTCCGACAGCACATATTCCGCCGACATCAGCAAATCCTTCACCGTCGCGCTCATGCCGCGTTTCATCAGCACCGGCGTCTTGGTTTGGCCGATCTCTTTCAGGAGATCGAAATTCTGCATATTGCGGGCGCCGATCTGAAACATGTCGGTATATTTCTCGACGAGCGGAATCTGGCGCGGATCCATCACCTCGGTCACCACCGGCATATCGTGCGCATCCCCGACGGAGCGAAGAATCTTGAGCCCCTCCTCGCCGAGGCCCTGAAAACTATACGGGCTGGTGCGAGGCTTGAAGGCGCCGCCGCGCAGGATGTTGGCGCCCGCTTTCTTGACATGCCCGGCGATCTCGTTGAGCACCTCTCGGCTCTCAATGGCGCAAGGGCCCGCGATCATGCCGAGCGCGCCGCCACCGATCTTCACCTTGCCGACGCTGACCACCGTGTCCTTCTTGGAGAACTCACGGCTCGCCAGCTTGAACGGCTTCATGATCGGCAGCACCTGCTCGACGCCGGGGATAGCCTGGAGCGGCTGCGCCTGGAGCTTGTTCTCGTCGCCGATGACGCCGATGATGGTGCGATGCTCACCGGTCGAGACGTGCGGCTTTAAGCCGAGCTGGTGGATACGTTCGACGACGTGCTCGATCTCGGCGGGGGTGGTGTCGGGCTTCAAGACGATGATCATGATGATAATCCGCTGAAAATCCAGAGCCCGAAGCGCAAGCAAGGTCTTCATTCTTGCCTTGCTTGCGCTTCGGGCTCAGGAAAATCTATTCAATAAGGGGCAAATATCAACTAATCGTCGCAATCGGAAACGACCCCAGCACCACCAGTTGCTCGCAGTGTTTCTCGAGGGCTTGCAGGGCACGCTTGACCTTCGGGTCCTCGACGTGGCCTTCGAAATCGACGAAGAACATGTATTCGTTCTGGGCGCTCTCCGTCTTGGCGGGGAACGACTCGATCCAGGTCAGGTTCAGCTTGTTTGACTTGAAGACGTCGAGCGCCTCGACCAGCGAGCCGGGGTTGTGCGGGACCTTGAACATCAGCGAGGTCTTGTCGGCGCCGGAGCGGTCGGCTTCCTGATGGCCGATGACGGCGAAACGGGTCTCGTTGTGCGGATAGTCCTCGATGTCGGTGAACAGCATCCGCAGGCCGTACTTCACGGCAGCCTGCCGGCTCGCCACGGCGCCGGCCCCGGGCTCCTGCTGTGCCAGCTGGGCGGCGACCGCGGTGCTCGACACGTCCTTCAGATCGGCGTGGGGCAGGTTCTTGCTCAGCCAGTTACGGCACTGGGCCAGCGCCTGCGGCTTCGAGTAAACGCGGCGGATTTGCTCCTGGTCGCAGTTCGCCAGCAGGTTGTGATGGATACGCAACCGTACTTCAGCACAAATCTTGAGGTGCGGCAAGCGCATGAACATATCGAGCGTGTCGGAGACGCCGCCGTCGGTCGAGTTCTCAAGCGGGGCGACGCCGTAATCGACGTGGCTGCGATTGACTTCCTCGAACACCGACATGATGCTGCCGACTCGCATGTACTCCACGTCGTGGCCGAACCGCTCGACGGCGGCCAGGTGGCTGTAACTGTATTCCGGGCCAAGGTATGCGACCTTGATGATCTTCTGCAACGCGCGGGAGCCGCTGATGATTTCGCGGAAGATGGCGCGAATCGTGGTCTCGTCGAGCGGGCCCTTGCTGGCGTCGATGACGTTCTTGAGGACCTCTTCCTCGCGGACGGGGTTGAAGACCTCGGAGCTGGTCTCATTTTTCAGCTTGCCGATGTCGCCGGCCGCCGCGGCGCGCTCGTTGACCAACTTGAGGATCTGCAAATCGAACTTGTCGATGGCGGATCGCAGCGATTTGATTTGAGCAAGCGTTTTGGCGGAAAGGGCGTGGTCCGACTCAGGTTTGCGCGCCATAGGTGTAAGTCTCGTAAGGGGAATGCCGTGCGCGGTGTTCGTCTCAATTTAGGCGACAGGCAAACGGCCGTCAACAACGAAACCTTGAGAAAACCGCGGTTTTGGCGATGTTTTTACAAATTGCCACCTATTCATCGCCAGAACAGGGCTTGGCGAGGCCATCGGTTCATCATTGGTGCAAGTTGCTCACCCCCCCAGGCACGAATTGCACACAAACATAAAGTAAGTAACCGTAACAAGTTGCGATCATAGTCTTGCAAGGCTAGGAACACCAAACTCTGCACAGAATGCCCCAGAAGGCGAATTGCAGTAGTGTCTCACATTGCCGTATTGTCGCCTTTCGCGGATAGCATGTGAACTAATCTCACGCAAAGGCGCAAAGGCGCCAAGGAAGACAAGAATTGCCGCTTTTCTCTTACATTTCTTTGCGCCTTTGCGTGAGATTAGACAGCGTGTGCGATAGTGGATGCCATTTTGACAGGCTTCGGGTTGCCAGCGAACAGAGATCTTGCGGGATTGATAGCCACAAAATCCTACCAATAAATAGATTAGGCCAATGATGTGGACAGGGTTCAGGTCGGCACAGTTCTTGCTCCCAAAAATACCGACCTTGACCAGCGAAAACTCCGGTAATCAGGCTCCAATCATAGAATAGCCAAGCCCATTTGCTCAGAAGGAACCAACCATGGCGG
Organism: Gemmataceae bacterium; assembly: GCA_009692065.1. Lineage (GTDB taxonomy): Bacteria > Planctomycetota > Planctomycetia > Gemmatales > Gemmataceae > SIAQ01. Next base: position 18,058 of record SHZY01000062.1, on the reverse strand, counting down.
AAGAAAAAATCATCGGCATCGACCTCGGCACGACTAACTCGGTCGTCGCCATCATGGAAGGCGGCGAGGCGAAGGTGATCGCCAACCAGGAAGGCCTGCGCCTCACGCCGAGCATCGTCGCCTTCACCGACAAGGGCGAACGGCTCGTCGGCGATCCGGCCAAGCGCCAGGCCGTCACCAACTCGCAGCGCACCGTTTACTCCATCAAGCGATTCATGGGCCGGCGGCACAGCGAAGTGCAGTCTGAGGAAAAACTCGTCCCCTACAAGATCGTCGGCGGCGCCCAGGAACTCGTCAAGGTGGACATCGACGGCAAGAGCTTCACGCCGCCGGAAGTCTCCGCCATGATCCTGCGCAAGCTCAAGGAAGCCGCCGAGGCCTACCTCGGCCACACCGTGCGCAAGGCTATCATCACCGTGCCGGCGTACTTCAATGACGCGCAACGCCAAGCGACCATCGACGCCGCCCAGATTGCCGGCTTCGATAGCGAATGGGAAATCGAAGATCCCAAGAGCGGCAAGAAGGAAAAGCAGCGGATGCGCATCATCAACGAGCCGACCGCGGCCTCACTCGCCTACGGCCTCGACAAGAAGAAGGACGAGAAGATCGCCGTCTTCGATCTCGGCGGCGGCACGTTCGATATCTCCGTCTTGGAGGTCGGCGACGGCGTCTTCGAAGTGCAAGCCACCAACGGCGACACCCACCTCGGCGGCGACGACTTCGATCAGGTCCTCATCGACCACGTCGCCGGCGAATTCCAAAAAGAAAACGGCATCGACCTGCGCAAGGATCCCATGGCGCTCCAACGCCTCAAGGAAGCGTGCGAGCAAGCCAAGAAAGACCTGTCGCAGCAGACGCAGACCGACATCAACCTGCCGTTCATCACGGCCGACGCCTCGGGCGCGAAACACTTGCAGAAGAACCTCACCCGCGCCAAGCTCGAACAACTGGTGTCGCACCTGATCGAACGCTGCAAGGGCCCCGTCCTGCAAGCCCTCAAGGACGCCAAGCTGAAACCGAGCGACATCGACGAGATCGTCCTCGTCGGCGGCATGACGCGTATGCCGCGCGTGCAGCAGCTCGTCAAGGAAGTCTTCGGCAAGGAAGGCCACAAGGGGGTCAACCCCGATGAAGTGGTGGCGGTCGGTGCCGCAATTCAAGGCGCGCAGATTCTGCTCGGCAGCTTGTCGAACGTGGTCCTGCTTGATGTCACGCCGCTGTCGCTGGGCATCGAGACGCAGCACGGCGTCTTCACCAAGCTAGTCGAACGCAACACGACCATTCCGACTACCAAGAAGGAAACCTTCACGACTGCCGACGATAATCAGCGAGCAGTAACCGTCCAGGTCTATCAGGGCGAACGTGCCATGGCGGCCGACAATCGCCTGCTCGCCAAGTTCGACCTTGTCGGCATCGAACAGGCCCCTCGCCATGTGCCGAAGATCGAGGTGTCGTTTGATATCGACAAGAACGGCATCCTCAACGTGACGGCCCGCGACACGAAGACGGGCCAGGAGGTGCAGCGCAAGATCGAGCAATCGAGCGGCCTCTCGAACGACGAAGTCGAGAAGATGCGCAAGGACGCCGAGCGATTTGCCGACGACGACAAGAAGAAAAAGGAGCTCGCCGACGCCCAGAACGAAGCGGACGCGGCGGTCTGGCAAGTCGAGCAAGCCATCAAGGAGGCCGGCGACAAGTTGCCCGAAAGCGACAAGGCGCCAGTGGTTGCCGCCGTCGAAAAAGTGAAGCAGGTGAAGGATGGCACGGACCTCAACGCGATCAAGCAAGCCGTCAACAACCTGCAGACGGCCGCCCAGGCGATGCAGCAGCACGTCGGCCGTGCGGGCCCCAGCGAACCACCGCCGGCCGGCGCGGGAGCCGGCAAGCCGGGCGATGATGTGATCGATGCGGAATTTGAGGTCAAGAAGTAGCCGACTTTTCGTTTAGCGCCCACATGGCGCCATGCGGGCGCTAAACGAAAACAATAAATTACTCCGGCAATTTCAATTTCACTTTCACCCGTTCTTTGCCGCGCAACACATTCAGCGTGACTTCCTGCCCCACTTGATAATGCAAGCGGATGTACGTCTCGAATTGCCGGGCCGTCATCGCCAGCGGTTGATCGTCGATGCCGACGATGACGTCGTTCGCAAGCAATCCGGCGTGCCTCGCGGTCGGCGTCAGGAAGTTCATCTGCCGATAAGCCAATTGCCGAGGCTCCAGATTCAGCTTCTTGCGTTCGTCCGGCCCGAGATCGTCGCCGATGATGCTGGGGTTGGGCGACATGCTTTTCAGCGACCAGCGCCAGGAGACGTCCGTCTTCCGCCAATTCTCCGCGAGCATAGCCGTACCGGTCTTCGTGTCCGCGCCGCTGCGCCAGGCGACTGACACTGCGCCCTTCTTGGGAGCCTGATGCAGCGCGAACTGCACGTCGGCAACGGACGAAATCGGCATACCCTGGACGAGGAGCAGCACATCATTCGCTTTCATGCCGACGCTGGCCGCGGCCGATTTGGGCTGCACGCTGACCACGCGGCTTCCCCGCTCCGCATCGAGCGTCAAGCCAAGGTTCTCCGGCTGCGGATACATCCAGACATCGTCGAGCGACCAGCGCTTGTCACGCTGTAGCGCCTCGCGGCGGAACTCGTGGACGTGATGGCAATGGATGCACGCGTTGTCGGCCAGACGCGCCGCGGCTGGATAGTCCTCGGCGCGGATCGGCTTGCGCGCCGGCGGCTTCTCCAGCTTGTTCGCCCGGAAACGCACCAGCGCGTCCACCAGACTTTGACGCAGGCCGCCAAGCGTCTGGTATTTGCCCGGCGTGTCGGCATCGCGGCCGCCGAATCGGCCGAGCACGGCGCCATCGGCTGTCAGGAAGAATGCGTACCAGGGAAGATCGTAGTCGAAATCGAACAGAGTCATATCGACGCCGCGCAGGTTGCCGATGCGCAAGAGGACGTATTCGTGGGCGATGGCGCGAATGTCAGGATGGAGACGAACAACCTGCTCGTCGAAGCCCTTTTCATCGCGTCAGTGCCGGCATACCAGCACGGCGAAGATCGGCTTGTTCGCTTGCCTGGCGATGCGTTGCGCCGTCGCCCAATCCGCATGCCAGTACGGCTTTTCCTCAGTCGGCTGCGCTGAAAACAGTGCCGCGCAGCACGCGAAACCAGCGACGAGCAAGGCCCACAGCATTTTCATAAGAAAAACCTCAACTAACAGCTTATCGCCCTTCGGCGTTGGTTGCTAGCAGTCATCGCGAGGATCCTCTCATGAAACGCCGCACGAGCATCGTTGCAACTCTGGGGCCGGCGACGGATCGGCCGGGCGTCCTGGAAAAACTTATCGAAGCGGGCCTCGACGTGGCACGCATTAACTTTTCGCACGGCGCCGCGGAAGAGCCTCGCAGCCGCATCCGTCAACTTCGCAAGCTGGCAGCCGAGCGAAAACGCAATGTGGCCGTACTCGCGGATCTGCCAGGGCCGAAGCTGCGCGTGCTCCTGAAGGAGCCGACCTTGCTGGAGGCCGGACGCAGCGTGACGCTGGCGCTCAAGCCGGCCGTTACGGCGGACCTCCACCTCACCGAACCCGAGGCCCTCGCGAAGATCAAAACCGGCCAGCGCGTTCTCATGGACGACGGCCGACTGCAGGCACGCGTCACCGGCGTGAACGGCGACGTGGTAAATCTGAATGTCGAGGTCGGCGGCACCCTCATGCCGAACAAGGGGTTTAACCTGCCCGATACGGAGCTGACGATCCCCGCCGTGACGATGCGCGACCGCGAGGCTATTGCCGTCGCTGTCGAAGCAAAGGCCGATTGGCTCGCTCTCTCCTTCGTCCGCGACGCTTCAGCGGCGCACGAACTCCGCGACGTAGTCCGCGGGTACAACGTTGAGATTCCCATCCTGGCGAAAATCGAACGCCCCGAGGCCGTCAAGGAGGCGGCCGAAATCATCGAGGGCTTCGACGGCATCATGGTTGCACGCGGCGATCTCGGCGTGGAAATCCCTCTGGAGAGAGTGCCGCACGTGCAAAAGCGTCTGATTCAGCAGGCGCGTGCCGCAGGCAAGCCGGTTATCACGGCGACCGACATGCTCGATTCCATGCGCAAGAACCCACGCCCGACTCGCGCCGAAGTCAGCGATGTCGCCAATGCCGTCTACGACGGCACCGATGCTGTCATGCTCTCCGGTGAAACCGCAGTGGGGGATTATCCCGTCGAAACCCTGGCGTGCATGCATCGAATACTCATGGAAGCGGAGTCCCATCAGGCCGATGATCGCCCACGCCAAGTGTCGGTGCCTCGCGGTGGGTTGATCGACCACATCACTCATTGCGTGTGTGAGCTGGCCCTGGAGACCGGCGCCGACGCGATCATCACGCCCACCATCACGGGGCGCACCGCTCGGCTGGTGGCTCGGCATCGCCCGCGTTCGGCCATTATTGCTGTTGCGACGGACGAGGCCATCTTGCGCCGACTTGCCGTAGTTTGGGGCGTACAGGCCGTCGGCGTTCCGTTTCCGATCCGGCGCGGCGACGACCGCCTCGAAGCATCGGTGCGCGCGGCGTTCCTGGGTGGTGTGATTCGCGCGGGTGCGCTGGCGGTGGTCATGGCCGGGCATCCCACGGAGGGGGGCGAAGGGGTGCCGACCATTCGTATAGTACGCGTCGGCGCCGATGGGCGGTCGCACGAGGTGTGAAGACGCAAACAAAGAAGGTCATGCGGCCAATCGGTGGGTCGCCACGTTGTTCAAGCAGACCGAATGCCAGCAGTTGCGATCGAGATAACCCGCAAACAGCCCACACCCGCCCAGGTAGCTCGCGAGGCGATAGCGCAGCCACCGGCGTCCAGGTGGTGTCCGGTTCCCGCGTGCAAACGGCCATCAACTCGCGATAGCGGGCAAGCTGCTCCGAAGTGATCGGCGGCCGGCGTGAAGTGCCAGTAGTCGTGCGGGAATTAGTGAATGCGAAGGTGGAGCCGCGTCGAGAGGACCAAGGCGCCATCGGGCCGCAAGACGCGCCGCACTTCTTCCAGGCCGCGCCGGAAGCACTTCACGTACTCAAACGTGCTCAGCGCCAGCACCTCGCCTACGGAGGCGGGCTCGTGCGACAATTGCTCGCCATTGGCCACGCAATCGACGCCGGGGCCAATCCGCATGTCGATGCCCTCGTAGTTCTTTGCAGAGAACAGCGAGCGCAGATTGGCGATCGACTCCTGGCCGGCGACCTGGTAGGAGCCGATTTCCAGCACAGGTTCCGACAAACTAAACATCTCGGAGATGCCACGAGCGACGCCGTGAATGAAGTGGTTCATCGTCTGTCCCTGACCCGAAATCCTAACCACGGAGAAGATTCAGGTGGGGCATTGAGATGCCCAAGTTTTCTTGGCGGAAAAACGGAGCCATTGTCCCGATTATCTATTGGCTTCTCTGTGTTCTCTGTGGTTAGGAATTCGGATTTCATTATTCGAACGTGGCGGCGAGTCGAGCGTCAGTCAAGATTGAAGTCCAAATGGTTGTCGCGATTGGTCTTCACCTCGCACTGGAGTTGCGAGAGCTGCGGGTCGCGGTATTTGTCGGGGATCAGCGACAGCGGGGCCGACTCGTAGGAGGAGCTGGGATTCGATAAACAAGCGACGGTGACGCGGTACCAGCCGGCGCTGGCGCCTTTGATGTCGCCGCTCTGAAGCGTGTAGGTGCCGTCCTCGTTGATCTTGCTGAAGGCGATGCCGCCGGTCTCGCCGCGACTGGTGTCGGGGCTGAACACAATCAGACCGCCCGAGAGGGGCGCGCCTTTGTAGAGCACTTTGCCGGTGACTTGATTGAGCGTCGTCGCCTTCTTTTGGCAGCCGGCAAGAAGCAGGCTGCAAAGAATGAACGAGCCAACGATCAGCATCCGTGCTGGGATCATGACAGGAATCTCGTCGGAACAGGGTCCAACCATCCCGGAGAATAGCAAGTAGGGAGCGATGTGTAAATAGGGGTCAGGGGTCAGGAGTCAGGAGTCAGGTCAAGCCCCAGGATGAGCGCAGCGAATCCTGGGGATCTACGCAAGCAATCAGTGCGTGGAATAGCGCCAACCTGCTCTTGACCTCGGCGTTTAACTAGGCTACAAGCCCGCCCAAATGGGAGATCATCGGGCACGCGTTCGGGCCCGAATGTCGCGGCCGTGGCTCGGATGCGGGACCAGGCCCATGGCTCGACCACACTCGCACAAGGAGAGAATTCCGTGAAAAGAATGATCATGATCGTGACCGGGTTCGCCGTCCTGGCCTCGGGGGCCTACTTCAGCCGGGACCTGTTCGCTCAAGGGGGTGGGGCCGCGCCAGCGCCGCAGATGCAAGGCACCAAGGTCGCCGTCGTCAACATCGGCCTCGTCTTCAATCAGTACCGCCGCGCCCTGGCCTTCAAGCTTGAACTGGAGGAAACCCTCAAGAGGCCCAAGGCCGACGCCAAGGTGCTGATGGACGAAATGGAAAAGTATGTCAAGGAGATCCGCGAGACTCCGAACATGAGCAAAACCGCCCGGGATCAGCGTGAAGACCTGATCTACAAGAACGAGCAGAAACTCAAGGACATGAACCGCGAGATCCAGAGGTTGCTCGGCAAGAAGTCCGAGGACAATCTGGTCATCCTGTGGAAGGAAGTCAACATGGGCATCGAGGCCGTCTCGAAGCACCTCGGCTTCCAGATCGTGCTCGGCTACGGCGATCCCATGGACAAGGACCTTCTGAACCTGTTCCCGAACGTCAACCGCAAGATGCAGGCGATGGATGCGGGGGGCGCGGTGCCGCTCTATGTCCACGGCAGCGTCGATCTGTCGCAGGCGGTGGCCGACACGCTGAACAGCTGGCTGCCCAAGAGCAACGTGACGCCGACCGGTGGCAAAAATTAACCTGTCGAGGCTTCAACCCTGGGCAGGGCGAAAGTGCGATTGCACAGCCCTGCCCTTTTTTGTTTAATACACGCCGCTTGCGGCTTAGCAACACGAGTGCTCCGCCGCAAGCGGCTAAATCAAGGATGACGCCGCCGTGAAACGAATTCAAGATCGCCAGCAGCAAACGATCGGCAAACCGGCCGAAGTGCACGGGATCGGCTATGTGACCGGGAAGCAGGTGCGTTTGCGTTTTCTGCCGGCAGCCGCCTCCACGGGAGTCATCTTCGTGCGCGCGGACCTCGGCTCCGGGGCCTGCATTCGCGCTAGCGTTGAAAACGTCACCGGCACGGCACGGCGCACCACGCTGGGCCAACCGCCGGTGCAAGTCGGTTTGGTGGAACACGTCCTCGCGGCCCTGAGCGGTCTGCGCATCGATAACTGTTACGTCGAACTCGACGCTCCGGAGCCGCCGGGCCTCGATGGCTCGGCATGCGGGTTCGTCAATGCGCTGCTGCAAGCGGGCACGGTCGTGCAATCCGAGCGTCGGCCAATCTGGACTGTCGAGCAGCCCGTCACCTATGCCGTGGCTGACGCGACCATCGCCCTGCACCCGTCGGACACGCCGGAGTTGCGCATCAGCTACTTGCTCGATTACGGCCCGGAGTCGCCGATCCCGTGGCAAATGTGCACGCAAACGATCACGCCGGGCGGGTTCGCAGCCGAGATCGCGCCGTGCCGAACGTTTGTTACCGATCAGGAGGCGTTGGCCTTGCGCGATCAGGGCCTCGGCTCGCGCACCACGGTCACCGACTTGCTGGTCTTCGGCCCACACGGACCGATCCAGAACAAGACGCGCTACGCCAATGAGCCGGCCCGGCACAAGATTCTCGATATCCTCGGCGATCTGTCGCTGATCGGCTGCGATGTGCGCGGCCACGTCGTCGCCTACCACTCGGGCCACCCGCACAATGTCGAATTGGTGCGCCGCCTATCTCTGCAAATCCAGACGGTGTTATCCAGGGAACTGCGCGCGGCGTGACGCCGTATAACGGGACGGGGATCTCACCATGAAACGCATTCGCATCGCCGTAATCGGCGTCGGCCATCTCGGCAAGGAACATGCACGCATCCTCGCGGGGCTTCCTGATGTCGAGCTCGTCGGCGTCGTCGATGTCAATCATGCTCAAGCGGAGGTCATCGCACACCGGCATAACACGCAAGCCTTCAGCGATTATTGGCCGCTGCTCAATCTCGTCGATGCCGCCTGCATTGTCGTTCCCACTTCGTATCACCTGACCGTCGCCCGCGAGTTCCTCAAGCGAGGCATTCCGCTGCTCGTCGAGAAGCCACTGGCCCGCACCGCGGCGGAAGCCGGCGAACTCGTCGATCTCGCGGCCAAGCACGGCGCAATCCTGCAAGTCGGCCACATCGAGCGATTCAATCCCGCTTACGAAGATTTATGCACGCGAGCTTTCCAGCCGAAGATGATCCGCGTTCAGCGCATCGGGCCGTTTACGGGGCGCTCGGCCGATGTCGGCGTCGTGCTCGATTTGATGATTCACGATATCGACCTACTGCTGGGCCTGGTGCAAGCCGGCGTACGTTCCGTCGATGCAGTCGGCATGAGCTGTTTCGGCGGCCACGAGGATGTCGCCAGCGCTCGCTTGCATTTCACCAACGGTTGCGTCGCGGAGCTGACCGCAAGCCGGGCAAGCCCGATGGCAGCACGTACCATGCAGCTCTGGGGCCCGGAAGGCTACGCGGAAGTCGATTTCGGCTCACGCAAGCTGGCGCTCGTGCAGCCGTCGGAAGAGGTGCGTCGTCACGGCCTCGACCCGGCCCGGCTCGACCCGGCGTCGCGCAGCCGGATCTGCGAGGAACTGTTCACCCGGCATTTCGAGATGCTAACAATCGACGGCAAGGCGCAGGACCAGTTGACGTGCGAGTTGCAAGACTTCGTCACCTGCGTACGCACCGGCCAAACTCCGCGCGTGTCGGGCAAAGACGGGCTGGCCGCGCTCGATGTGGCGGAACAGATTCTGCGCTCGCTGCGTGAACACACCTGGGATGGCACACTGGCGGGACCGAAAGGGCCGCTGCAATTGCCGGCGCCGAGCGGGTTGTTATTTGCACATCGGGCCGATCAAGAGGTGGCGTGAAGCTTGGTCGCCGCCCGCCTTGCAATCAGCGCCGCGACATATCCCCCCTTGAAACCGCTGTCGATATTCACCACCACCACATTCGCCGAACAAGCATTCAACATCGTCAGTAGCGGCGCCAAACCGCCGAACGCCGCGCCATAACCGACGCTGGTCGGCACGGCGATCACCGGGCAATCGACCAGGCCGCCGACGACGCTGGGCAACGCTCCGTCCATGCCGGCGACGACGACGATCGCATCGGCCCCGCTGAATTCCTGATGGTGCCGCAACAGCCGATGAATCCCGGCGACGCCGACGTCGGCAAGCAGATGGGCGTTCACTCCGAGAGCCTGGGCCGTCACCAGCGCTTCGCGGGCCACTGGCAGGTCGCTCGTTCCCGCGGTGATGATCGTGACGCGGCCCCGAGGCGTCTCGGCAGCGCCCGCCGGCAGCCAGAAGGTGCGGGCCACGTGATCTTGCTGGGCCGTTGGAAAGCGCGCGGCGAGATGCTCGGCTTGCTCATCGCTGACGCGCGTGGCTAGGCAGTGCTGCTTGGCGTCGATCAACTGGCGGACGACCCCCTCGATCCATTCGCACGATTTGCCCTGGCAGAAGATGACCTCCGGAAAGCCGCAGCGCTCGCGCCGCTGCAGATCGACATGGGCGTACCCCAGGTCGGCAACGGCAGGCTTGGCCAATCGCCCCAGGGCGGCCTGGATGTCCAGCTTGCCTGCTTGTACTTGCTCCAGCAGTTCACGCAGATCGACGGGTTCCATCATGTTCTCACAAAGCGAGTCCAAAACAATGAACCACGGATCACACGGATGGCACGGATAGATCGATCAGGTGACACTGTTCTGGGCAAACCGCCACAAACGCGACATTCTTTCTCTTCTTATCCGTGTTATCAGTGTGATCCGTGGTTCTTTGCTTTAGGCGCTCTTACTGGCGAGCCGAGGCGGACGAACTTGAGTTTTTTTTGCGAAATCAGCAACTCGTTTCAAGTCTCCTCTTCAACTAACCGATTTATTCATCATAACCGATAATCCTTGGCTCAGCGTGCGCTTTGTCTTCGCCGGGAGCTGATATCGTCGGGGGAGGTCAGGGATGGGAACAGGAATCCTCGCCGTCGCGTGCATGAGCTTGCTATTGGGCCAAGGCTCCAGCGACATCACCTACACCAACCGTCGCAATCCTGAGTTTCCGCTGAACTTCCAGGAATCGGCCCGCGCCGGCATTCGCGAAGTTCTCGTCTACGCCTCGCCGGACAAGGGGCGCATCTGGAATCAGGTCGCGGCGGTGCCGGCGAGCAAGGACCGCTTCGTCTATTACGCTCCGGGAGACGGTGTATTCTGGCTGCAACTCGCCATCGTCAATCAGCAAGGCGTGCAGACCCCGGACGACAAGACGTTGATCAAGCGTGGCCCCGATCAGATCATCGTGATCGATACGCTGAACCCCGTTATCAAATCTTTCCAAGCCCAGCGGCATGGCGACGAGGTTTTCGTGAGCTGGAACGTACAAGAAGAGCATCTTGACCTGAGCAAGGAAGGCCTCAAGCTCGAGTATCAGCCCAAGGACGCGGCAACGGGTTTGTGGACCGCTATCCCGATTCAGCCGGCGCTGCAAGGCAAGGCGAGCTTCCGGCCTGCGACCAATCAGGCGATCATCGTTCGCTTGACGGTTCGCGATCTGGCGGGCAACCAATCGTACAGCCCGGCGGAAGTCAGCGGCGCCATCGCTGCCGCCGGTTTCACCGCGCCGAGCGACCCGATCAAACCGCAGAAAGATCCGCCGACGCCGGTGTTGCCGAGCGACATCGTGCTGCCTGCCCAAAATAGCCTGACAAAACCGCTCGATATTCCGCCGCCGATGGCAATCGGCGAGAGCGGCACGCACAAGTCGATGTTTCCGAGTGGGCCTCTCGGCATCGCGCCTCCGCCGGCAAAAGATCAGTCGTCCGAAAGAGTCGTGGCCGACACACGCTTGCCGGTGGAGCCGCCCAAGTCAATCCTGCCTCCCTCGGGCGGCATCCCGAAACCCGGCGGCGACGGTGGGCTCGACGTGAAACCGATCGCTCAGGCGACACAGATTCGCAGGGCGCTGCCGGCTGCCCAGTACGTGCGCAATCATCAGGTTCTCCTGCAGTACAAGCTCAGTCGGGTCGGGCCGTCCGGCATTGGCGGCGTCGAGTTGTGGCTCACCAAGGACGACGGCGAAAACTGGGAACGCTATGCCGAGGACAACGACGTCGCCACCGGCCCGATCCACGGCATCCAGGAGCGCACATTCGACCTGCGCGACAAGGAGAGCGATGTCCCGTTTGCCGACGGCGTCTACGGCCTGTCGCTGGTTGTCAAGAACCGCGCCGGCATGGGCAAGAAACCACGGCCGGCGGCTGTGCCGGAAATTCGCGTCGAGATCGACACGAAGACGCCAGAGGCCCAGCTGTTCCAGCCGATCCCCGATCCTCAACATCCCGATCAGTTGTTGATCAAATGGCACGCGACCGACAAGAACCTGGCCGCCGCGCCGATCCATCTGGAGTACGCCGAGAATCGCGAAGGGCCCTGGCTGCCGATAAAGCTCGATCTGGAAAACACCGGTCGCTATACGAATCAACACGTCACGGGCGACTACTCGTGGAAGGTGCCACCGACCGCGCCGGTGCAGGTGTTCTTGCGGCTCCGCGTCATCGACCGGGCCGGCAACGAGGGGGCCGCCGTCACCCGCGAGGCACAGTTCGTCGATCTCGTCGAACCCGAAGGCGCCCTCATCGGCGTGCACCCGCAGCCAAAAAGGCCGTAACGCGGGACTGCTTGCAATTCAACGCCCGCGTGGCGCCACGCGGGCGCTAAACGCAAGCGGCAAAAAAAATCTCCCGATTGTCGTCGCATCTCGCCGCTCCTCTTCAAGACCAAATCGATTCACGTACCGATCAGCGCCGGCTTGGTCACAACGCAGGGTGAAGACCTCTCGCCGATCGATCTCATTCGCCGCTGCGACGAAAAGCTTTATCAAGCCAAAGAACAGTGCCTCAATCGCATTTGCGCGTGAGCAATCCTCTCATCGACGGTTAATGTACGCCGCCTATAATTCTCCTATATACTGACTGCCGCGTACCCGCCGTGAACAGCGGGTTAACTGGCCATCATGTCTTTCAACCGAGGATTCCGATGACCCATCGAAAATCGCTCGCCTACACTCTGTTCCTCTTCGGCGGCATTCTGGCGGCGCCTCTCGTGGCGACCGAGCAGGGCCAAGAGGAAAAGAAGGAACCCGAGAAGAAAGAATTCGGCAAGAAAGAATTCGGCTTCGGCCCGATCATGGGACAACGCCGCAAGCTCGTCGCCAAGTTCGACAAGGACGGCGACCTCCGGCTCAACACCGAGGAGCGCAAAGCGGCCCGCGAATTCCTCAAAACACAGGTCGGCGGCAAGGGAGGGTTCGGCGGCAAGAAGGGCGGCGGGTTTAGCCCCGGCAACTTCATGGTCAAGCCGCTCCTCGAAACGCTCGACACCGACATGGACGGCAAGCTCGCCAAGGCCGAGTTGCTCGCCGGTGTCAAGAAATTCTTCGCCGACACGGATAAGGACAAGAAGGGAACGCTCGACGAAACCCAGCTCGCCGACGGCCTCAACCGCATCTTGCCCAAACCCAAGGGCTTCGGATTTGGCCCCAAAGACGGATTCAAAGGTCCACCGAAAGACGGCCCCAAAGATGGACCGAAGGATGGCCCCAAGGATAGCTTCAAGGGCGGCCCGTTCGGCTTCGTCCCGCCCGGAAAAATCATCGCCGGCGAAATTATCAAACGTGCCGACGTCAAGAAGAAGGGCAAAGTCACCCTCGATGAACTGACCGCTGCCGCCGAGACGCTCTTCAAGGAACTCGACAAGGACAAGACTGCCAAGCTCGATGAACCGACCGTCGCCGCCGTCGTCAATCAGTTTTTCCCGCCGCCAAACTTTGGCCCCGGCGGCGGGTTTGGCGGCAAGAAGGACCCCGCCAAGCCCGGCCCCAAGGTCACGCCCGCTGACGTGAAATCCTTCCCCGATGCCAAGCTCTACGACACCGGCGTCCTGCGCACCATCTTCCTCGAATTCGAAAACGCCACCGACTGGGAGGCCGAACTTGCCGACTTCTATCACTCCGATGTCGAAGTCCCCGCCACCATCACCGTGGACGGCAAGAGCTACAAGAACGTCGGCGTCCATTTCCGCGGCAACTCGTCCTACTTCGGCGTCCCCGCGGGCTACAAACACTCGATCAATCTGTCGTTTGACTTCGTGGACACCAAGCAGCGTCTGCTGGGTTACAAAACGTTGAACCTGCTCAATTGCAACCAGGACCCGACCTTCCTGCACTCGGTCCTTTTCTGCAATATCTCACGCCAATACATCCCGGCGCCGCGGGCCAACCTCGTCAAGGTCGTCATCAACGGCGAAAGCTGGGGGCTCTTCGCCAACCAGCAGCAGTTCAACAAGGAGTTCCTCCAGGAAAACTATCAAACAACCAAGGGCGCCCGCTGGAAGGTCGCCGGCCATCCCGGTGCCGCCAACTCGGGCCTGAGCTACTTGGGCGACAACGTTGCCGACTACAAGCGTCATTACAACATCAAGTCGAAGGACGACCCGAAGGACTGGAAAGCCCTGATCGAATTGTGCCGGGTGCTGAGCAAGACCCCGCTCGACAAGCTGGAGGAAGCCGTGGCGCCGATGCTCGATCTTGACCATGCTCTCTGGTTCCTCGCGCTCGATAACGCCCTGCTCAACGACGACGGCTACTGGACCCGCGCCAGCGATTACAACCTCTACCGAGACCCCAAGGGAAAGTTTCACATCTTTCAGACCGATACCAACGAAACGCTGCAACCTGCTGGCTTCGGCGGACCCAAGGGAGGCGGTTTCGGCAAAGGTCCCAAGGACGGCGGCGGAAAAGGACCCAAAGACGGCGGCAAGAGCGGCCCCAAGGATGGCAAGGATGGCGGCGGATTTGGTAAAGGCGGCGACTACACCCTCGACCCCTTCGTTGCCGTCAACAACTCGCGCGCTCCCCTCTGCCGCCTACTGGAAGTGCCAAGCTTGCGCGCCAAGTACCGGGCCAAGCTGCGCACGCTCGCCAGCAACTCGCTCGACTGGAAGAAGCTCGGGCCGATCATTGCAGGTTACCGCACGCTGCTTGAAAAGGAAGTGGAGATTGACACGCGCAAGCTAACCTCCCTCGCCGAATTCAAGGCGTCCACGTCCGACGAAGCCGGTCCATCCCGCTTCAGCTTGCGTGCCTTTGCCGACGGCAGGAGCGCGTATCTGCTCAATCATGCGGAGATCAAGAAGCTGGGGGAGACGAAGTGATGCTCGAAGTAGCTCGGAGTGCTAGCGACGGGATACGCAATCCCGTCGCTAGCGCTCCGGGCTACTAACCGAGATAGCCGAGGTTACCCCGTAATCCGCACAAACGCCTCCCCCTCGTTCACCGTCGCCCGCTCCGGTCGCCCTTGATGGCGATAGAGTACGCGCGTGTGATCGAGACCCAGCAAGTGCAAGATCGTGGCGTGCAGGTCGTGGACGTGTAAGCGGTCTTCGACGGCGTGCAGGCCCATTTCGTCGGTGCTGCCGATCGCCTGGCCGCCTTTGACGCCGCCGCCCGCCATCCACATAGTGAAGCCGTAGGGGTTGTGATCGCGGCCATCGCCGGCTTCCGATTGCGGCGTGCGGCCGAACTCGCCGCCCCAGATCACCAGGGTACTATCGAGCAGGCCGCGGCGTTTCAGGTCCTTCAAGAGGCCCGCAACCGGCTTGTCGCTGCCGCGGCAATTGGTTGCGTGGTTCGTCTCGATGTTGCGATGCGCGTCCCACTTGCTGCCGGAGCCGTGGTAGAGCTGCACAAAACGCACGCCGCGCTCGACCAGCCGCCGGCCAAAGAGGCACATGCGGCCATACGTCGCGGTCAACGGATCGTTGAAGCCGTAGAGATTCTTCGTCTCCTCGGTTTCCTGCGTCAGATCGACGGCTTCCGGCGCTTGAGCCTGCATGCGGTAGGCGAGTTCGTAGCTGTTGATGCGGGCGTCGAGTTCAGATCCGGTAGCCTGTCGGCTGGCGGCGTGTTCGCGGTTCAATTCTGCCAAGAGATCGAGGCGGCCACGCTGTTGCTCGGGCGAGATTTGCGCGGGTGGATTGAGATGCGCGATCGGCTCCACGCCAGCGTTGATGCGGGTGCCCTGATAGACCGCAGGCATGAACCCGGTGCCCCAGTTGCGGGCGCCGTTGTTCACTGATGCCGCGTTGTCCTGCATCACGACAAACGCAGGCAGGTTTTCGTTGTCCGTGCCGAGGCCATAGGTCACCCAGGCCCCCAGTGAAGGCCGGCCGCCGACGATCGAGCCGGTGTTCATCTGGCTCACGCCATTGGAATGATTGAGGCCATTCGCCCAGCACGAATGAATGACGGCGATGTCATCGACGCACTCGGCAATGTTCGGCAGCCAATCCGATACCCACAGCCCGCTCTGGCCGTGCCGCGTCCAGCGCCGTCGCGACGGCAGGATCGGCGAGTAGAACTCTCCCATCGGCGTGATGACGGGCCGAAAACTGTTGGGAATGCGTTGACCGGCAAGACGATTGACCAGCGGCTTCGGATCGAACGTATCGAGACTGCTGGGACCGCCTTCCATGAAGCAAAAGATAACACTCTTTGCCTTCGCCGCGAAATGCTGCGGCCGAGCGCTGAGCGGCCGAACCGCTGGTTGCGCCAGCAGCGGGTTATCGCCCAGCAGATAACGGAGCGCGAGGGCACCGAAGCCAGCCCCGCCGGAGAGCAGCATCTCACGGCGCGACAAGACGGGGGCGATGCGGCCGCAGGCAGAAGATTTTTCGATGGTCATGATGGGCTATTATATCGACAAATTCGGCAGCAATGCGAGTGATTTTTGGTCGCCGAACCACTATCAAACCCGCGCTAGCGTTTTCGTTTCGCGCATCATGCGCAGGAACAGCGGCACCAGGTGCGGGTCGAATTGCGTGGCCATACCGTCGTGCAGCATGCCAAGAGCGTCGTCTTGCGACATGGGACCGCGGTAGGCGCGCGTGCTGGTAAGAGCGTCAAAGCAGTCGGCGACAGTGATCATGCGGGCCAGGAACGGGATCTCCTCACCGCGCAGGCCGTCGGGATAGCCACCGCCGTCGAAACGTTCATGGTGGCTTCGGATGGCCGACAAGACGACGCGGTTGCGCACGATCGGGCGAAGGATGCGTTCGCCGATCACCGGATGTTCCTTGACCTGGTCGTACTCGCCGGCCGATAGCTTCGCCGGCTTGTTCAGGATGCCCTCGGCCAGCCCAACCTTGCCGATATCGTGCAGCTTCGCGGCCAGGCGGAGGCGATTCTGGCTATGCTCGTCGAGGCCGATGTACTTCGCCAATCGGACGGCGTAGTTACGAACGCGCCGCGAGTGGCCCGACGTGTAGGGATCGCGTGCTTCGAGCGTGCGTACCAAACTGGTGATGGCAGAAAAGAACGTATGCTGCAACCGGTGTGTCTGCTTGCGAACGATCGATTCGAGATGTTGGCGCTGGCGGTGATGTTCGCGCCGCATCATCTGATGATACCAGGTCGTTTGCAGGGCGTGATGAAACTCGTCGATATGGACTGGCTTGAGAAAATAATGCTGCACGCCGGCACTCATACATTGCAGAAGTGCGTCGTCGTCCGGGCCGGTCGTCACCACGATGACAGCAATGTGCGGCCAGCGCCTTTTGATTTCTTGCACGAGCCAGACCCCGCCCAGGCCGGGCATGCGCAGATCGGTCACAACGACCGGCGTCGGTTGCCTTTCTAGCAACTCCAAGGCCTCCTCCGCGCTAACGGCAGTTTGACAATCAAAGTGAAACGACCGGGCCGAGCGCACTAGGAGATCGAGCGCAAACGGCTCATCATCGACGAGCGTGACACAGCGACGCAGACCATCATGATCGATCACGAGTTCTCCCGTCTGTTTAACCGCGCGTCGTAAACGCGGGTGGGCTTGGCGTCCACCCGCGACTACGACGGCGGCTAAACGAGTGGGTTGATCATAAAAAACTCCGTCTGCGCGAGCAAGAAGATGCGCAAGATATCCCGTAAATAGGGACAAGAAAGAGGCCGGATTTACCGGTTGTAGAGAATGGAACGGATATGTCGGGATCGCTCAGATAACCCAGACCGGCGCTGCGTGTCGGTGTTGGCCGGACGCGCAAGCAACTGACTTAGCCGGCCGTCGCTTGCGCGTGCGGCTAACGGTGCAGCGACCCAGATTGCTGGCATTCCAGCTCCGCATAGGGCTTTCGGTAGAGCCACCACACGAGTGTGGCCGACGCAACGGCACACCCACCGACCAACCAGAGTTCGAGATCGTAGTGCTGCACCGGCAGGCGATCTTCCGAAAAGCGGCTCAAGGGAATCATCGCAATCAGAACCGTGTTGTGCAACAGGTGAAAGCAGATCGCCGGCATCAGGCTGCGCATCGTCAACAGGCCCAGCACAACGCCAAAGAGGAGTGTCGGCGCAAACGGGAACACGTCCATGTGAATCAACCCGAAGAAAAAGCTGCTGAGCAGAACGGCGTTGCGCTGGCGAAAGCCGTGGTGCAAGCCGCGCAGCACGAAGCCGCGGAAGGCAATTTCCTCACACACGGCCGGCACCAAAGAAAACGCCAGAAAGCACCTGCAACAACTTGGTTATGTCGAGTTCGTCTCGCTTCCGGATCGCGTTGAGAATGGCGATCAACGGATGGGCGGTTCTTTACCAGGAGCTGTGGGAACCACGTCGGCACGGCCTGCGTCAGCCCCGCTATCGGCAGCAAACACAAGACCACCAGCAGCGCGAGTTGAGTGACGGTCGTGTGTAACTCCAGGTACCCTAGCCCGAAAATCGCACCGTGAATTGCCAAAAGAGCCTTTGGTTGTAGATAAGTTGCAGCTGAATACGAACTTGCCACAACCAAAGGACTCAAGATCATGATGACAGGCTGTCTGGAACAACTTGCGCTTTGGGACCTCGGTCCGCAA
>SHZY01000233.1 GCA_009692065.1 Gemmataceae bacterium | reverse complement strand
GTCATGGGCGCCGCAAAGAATTCGGCGACAGACTCCCAGAACCATCGGCCCGTGGCGTAGCATCAGCATCTCGAAAGCGGTTTCCTCTTGTTGATCGAGGAATCGTCGCAGTAACTGCCCGTCCGTCGCTTCTGCTCCATCGTAAAGAATCGCGACCCGCCGAATGTCGCGGAGGACCGCAGTTATTCCTTTGGAAATCATCGTTTGAATCTCTTTTGCCGCGAGCGTTCTTTCCTTACAATTAATATTCCCACTCCCCTCTTGCGCGTCGTTTTTTTTTGAGTGAAAACTCGAAAAACCTTGGGGGAATTGAAAACCACGGCCGCGCTATTTGCAAAGAGAGAGATGATGAAGGTCAAGAACTTAATTTCGGCCGTGGTGATTGTCACGCTTACGTTCGCCGTCGGCGCGGTCCAGGCCCAAACCACGTTGCCCGAGACGGTTCCCGTCGGTGGTTCGCCCAACAAGGCGGACACCACCGGCTTCGGCGCCGTCGCCTACGCGTACAAGATCGGCAAGTATGAAGTGACCAATGCCGAGTTCGCCGCGTTCTTGAATGCGGCCAACAAGACGAACACCCACAAACTTTACGACGTCAGAATGGCCGGCGAATACGGCGGCATCACGCGCAGCGGCGACGCGGGCAGCTACACCTACTCCGTCAAGGACGGCTGGGGCAAGAAGCCGGTGAATTACGTCACCTGGGAAACCGCCGTCCGCTACGCCAACTGGCTCACCAACGGCGAGGGCAAGGGCGACACCGAGACAGGCAGCTACACGATCAAGGACGGCAAGGTGACGGTCCCCGATCATGCCAAGCTCGCAGCCGGCAAGGAAACCAAGTGGGTGCTGCCCAGCGAGGATGAATGGTACAAGGCGGCCTACTACGATCCCAACAAGACGGGCGGCGCCGGCTACTGGAAATATCCCGCGAAGAGCGACGACGCTCCCACGGCCAACATCAACACCAATGCCCCCTCCGACGTGGGCTCGCACGCCAAGGCCGTCAGCCCGTATGGCACCTACGACCAGGGCGGCAACATGTGGGAATACAACGAATCGCGCAAAGGAGGCAAAGTTGGCCTGCGCGGCGGCTCGTTCTACATCAACGACAACGAAAGCTACCTGCGGTCGGCCACCCGCTACGATGTCCTCAGCGCCAAATGGCCCAACTACGGCTTCCGCGTCGCGGCCCTGGGTGGGGCGGCGGCGAAGTAGCATCAGGCAAGATCAAGGCCATAAATGAACTTTTTGGATTGCTGCGGATCATGCTGCGGGTGATAATCTGGCATGGTTCAAACGCGGGTATCACGACCGAAAAGCGACCAGTCCGCTGCGTGGCCACAGGGCAAGAAAGTGTGCAACGAATCCTCAGGCGCTAACTTGGTATTCCAAAGGATGTTGTGGTGATTCGTTGCAGACACAGACACACACCCCCGCCGTGCAACGAATCAAGTATTACGAAGTAAACATGCAGCCCGAATGCGCCCCGTCTTGAACCACGCCGATAATCTGATTGCGTTGCCCTATTCTCCCCTGTCATCGCGTCCTTGAAAGGAGCCTGCTCATGTTGTCTCGTCGTGCCCTGGTTGCGTCCTGCCTTTTCTTCGCCGCTCTGACCGCCAACTCCGCCCAAGCTCAACCCGCGAAGCCGAAAGACGGCCCGCTGGGGATGAAGTTCGTCCCGCTGCCGAAGGCGACATTCTACATGGACTGGAATGGCGCCAAGGGGTCGGCCAAGAAGACGGAGATCAAGAGGACTTCGAGATCGCCATCCACACGGTGACGCAGGGCCAGTGACAGGACGTGATGGGCAAGAATCCAAGCTACTTCTCTCGCTTGGGAGAGGGGAGGTTCTTCGTCAAAGACATCAAGAATGAGGACCTGAAGCAATTCCCGGTGGAAATGGTGTCGTGGGACGATACCCAAGAGTTCATCAAGAAGTTGAACAAACAGGAAAATGGGAAGGGCTACGTCTACCGTTTGCCGTTGGATGCAGAGTGGGAATATGCGTGTCGGAGAGGCGCCACAACGGCGGAAGAATGTTCGTTTCACTTCTACTTCGAGAAGCCGACCAACGACCTGTCCTCCACGCAAGCGAACTTCCATGGCGACTATCCGTACGGCAAGGGAAAGAAAGGCCCGATCCTGAGGCGGACGACAAAGGTGGGTTCCTATGCGCCGAATCAGGTGGGGCTCTTCGACATGCACGGTAACGTGGCGCAATGGTGCGAAGATGCCGATGCTCGGGGCTCGGACCGTATGTACCGGGGCGGGAGTTGGAATCTTCTCGGCGTCTCTTGCCTGGCTTCGGGCCGGAGTTCGGACACGCCCACGAATCGGTTCAGCGTCCGAGGTTTCCGTCTGGCCCGAGTTCCCGTCCGGTAGCAAGCCAAGTAAGCAAGAGCGAACGACCGCGTAGCCCGTAGTGGAGGCCAGCGGGCGTAGTCGGAGCGAGCGGAGTGCAAAACAACGAAAGCAGCACAAAGTATGAGAAAGCTATCCACTATTTGCGCCGTGACTGTGCTCGTCCTGGTATTCACCACGTTGCCGGCCCACGCGAAAACCTATTACGTCAGCCAATCGATGGGCAACGACAGTTGGTCCGGCAACGTCGCCACTTCGGACGGCAAAGCCGGGCCATGGAAGACGCTGGCCAAAGCGTCCATCGAGTACAAACCCGGCGATCGCATCTTGCTGAAATGTGGCGATACCTGGGACGAGGAACTGCGACCCAAGGGCAACGGCACGCCGGACAATCCCATCGTCATCTTGTCCTATGGCGAAGGCAAACGGCCTTTGATCGATCGGCAGGACTTCAAGCAGGATCTGATCGGCATCCATTTGGTTGACCAGGAAGGTTTCAAAATCGTCGGCATCGAGTTCAACCGTTGCCAGACGGGCATCTATGCCGAGTATGCCGTGGTTCGCCCAATCGCAAGTATCTGTGGATCGAGAATTGCTACTTCCACGATTCGCTCCTCTATCAACCCTACCAGAACTATCCCAAACGCAAGATCGGCCTCGGCATCTGCCTCTTTTCCCATGAGACGAAGAACAAGATCGTCGCCTCCGACATCACGGTGAAGAATTGCGAATTCCGCAGGCTGGCGTCCGGCATCTGGACCAACAGCCCGGACAACTTCAACAAGAGCAAGGGCAACATCTACAACTTCGGCAACTTCGTCATCGAGGACTGCCTGTTCGAGGAAGGCTATCAATGGCAGCTCGGCATGCGCGGCGTCGATGGCGGGGCCGTGCGCCGCTGCGTCACGCTCGACATCGGCCGAAAATTCCGCGCCTTCAATGGCGTCGCCGGCGCCATGTTCGCCCGCTGCAAGCACTGGGTCTTCGAGGACGGCGAGTGGGGCTACGTCTCCATCGGCCTGGGCAGCGGCGATGGCCAGGCCTTCGATTTCGAGTCCAACTGCGACCACATGACCATGCGCAACTGCCTGCTGCACGACACCGATGGCGCCGCGATGTTGCTGTGCTGTTATGCCTCGGGACCGGAGGCGCACAAGAAACTGCTCATTGAGAATTGCGTCCTCAACGGCAAATGCAAACGCCCGATTCGGCCCGGCAACCGCTGCGAGATATTCAACACGACCGACTGGAATGAAGTGAAGTGGAAAGACTGCCGCTTCTACGTTTCCAAGGGGAACGTGCTCATGCATGTCGCCGATCCGGAAAAGGACAAGCGTTCGTCGTTCGTCAATTGCGTGGTCCGAAATTTGAGCGATGCGTGCAAGACGCCGAACCTAGCCGCGACAGCGAAACTCACCACGTCGATGAAGGAAAACGACCGGTGGGTGCAAATCGATTTCGGGGCCTTGGCCACCATCAACGAATTCAAGCTCAAAGAAGATCCAGCCTCGACCATCATCCGCTACCGCATCGAGTGTTGGGACGACAAGGCGAGCCGCTGGGTCGGTTGCTTCAACGGCCTGGACATCGGCAAGGAGTTCGTCGCCCCGATCGTGGGCCGCACGACGACGAAAACGCGTTTGTTCATCATGCAAACCATGAAGGGCAATCCGGCGATTACCTCGTTTGAAGCCTACAATGACCCAAGCGAAGGGCGCAATCTGAATTCATCGGGAAAGTAAACTTATGCCCTGCACACGATACGTTGCCGGTCTCG
Organism: Gemmataceae bacterium; assembly: GCA_009692065.1. Taxonomy (GTDB): domain Bacteria; phylum Planctomycetota; class Planctomycetia; order Gemmatales; family Gemmataceae; genus SIAQ01. The sequence continues at coordinate 1,862 of SHZY01000233.1, read as the reverse complement.
CATTGTTGCTGCTTCTCGTCAGCGGTGTCCATGCCGGCGACAAGGCTGAACCCGAACTGCAGTCTCGTTTCGAGAAGACGGTGCAGCCGTTTCTGAAATCGTATTGCACCACGTGCCATGGCGCGAAAAAGAGCCGGGGGGAAGTAACGCTGCATGAGATGCGTCCGGACCCGAAGGACATCAAAGCGGTCGCCCACTGGGAACGCGTTCTCGAACAGTTGGAAATCGGCATGATGCCGCCCGAGAAGAGTCCTCAGCCGACGTCGCGGCAGCGCGTTGACGTGACGGAGTGGATCACCGACTATCTCACCCAGGCCGGCAAGGGGTTTACGCTCCGCTCGAAATCGCTGTTGCCGGAATTTGGCAACCGCGTCAATCATGAGCTGCTGTTTGACGGCTCCATCAAGGACCTTCCCGCGTCGCCGGCCCGGCTGTGGCGAATCAGTCCCTACATCTTTGCCGGCCGCGGTTATCAATCAGGCCCTGGATCCAAAGCACAGCCGCTTGCGTTTTCCACCAAAATCGACGGCATCCGCGATTATTCCTCGCAGGAGATCGTCGGCGAGGCTGGCTTCCTGACGCTGATGATGACTTTCGACGACATCATCACCAAGCAAATGCATGACGACAAGAACGCTCCGGGAAACCCTACCTTCAAGGCCATTTCTGAGGCCAAGGGAGAGCCGGCGAAGGAAGCGATGGAGAAAGCGATACGCGAGGAATTCTCCCGCGCTCGCTGTCGGCCGATTGATGACGAGGAACTAACGCGGTATCGGAACTTCATGGTCAAGAACATCAAGCAGGCCGGTAACGAGAGCGGTCTAAAGATCACGATCATGGCGATTTACCTGGCGCCGGAAGCGATCTACCGCATGGAATTTGGGATGAGGGAGGCCGACGAGCATGGCCGGCGGATGTTGTCGCCGCGCGAAATTGCGTTTGTCGTCTCGTATGCACTGACAGATTCGCCGCCCCACAAGGTTCGGTAGTGTCGTCATATCGCGTTGCAAATCTCCCCTTCATCTTACGGCATTTCGCCTAGAATAGCTCCATCGGGAAGGCCGGATTGATCCCCGGCTGAAAGCCCGTCTAGCGTTCGCGGTGCTCCATGCTGCGACGCTGGGCGGGCCGGCCCGTTACATGGAGCCGGGGGATGGACATTCCAATCGCTACGCCAGCGTTCCTGCGCGAACTTTACGAGATCCTGTCAGACGACGGTAAGACCGAATTCAGAAAGCAACTCGCGCAGCTCTTAACGCCTGGCGAATTGCTTGTCATGGTCACCGAACTGCCGAAGTCGCAGCAGTTTGAATTCACACGCTTCTCGTTTGCGGTAATGGTCCGAGAGATCATGCCTCTGGTTGTACATAGGGCCGCAATTTTTCTCAAGGATAATCCTCAGTCCATTCATGACACGGAGTTTGAAAAGAAACTGCTTGAGAAACTCAAGGAATGGGGAGAACACGCCACGAGCCATATCAGCGAACTGGAACGCGAGAAGGTCAAGGATCTCATAGAAAACGCTGTGCAAGAGAAAGAAAGCTATACCAAGGGTCCAAGGAAGCGCGCAGAAGACGCCAGACTTCGACGGGAAAAGGTAAAAGAATTGATGGGCGGCGGAATAGATGAAGCTGGACCAATTCGACGAGCATTAGAGCAACAGGGAATCAAAGTAAAGTTAAAAACCGTCAAAAACGATATGGCGTCAATACGCCATCCCTAATTGCAATTAGGGATTGTCCTTCACGTCCCTAATTGCAATTAGGGAAAGAGAACGTCCTTTATTGCAACCAGGGACGGTTCCCACGTCACTGTCCATTGATATTCAGAAAACAAGGCCCCAAAATGAAAACGTCTGGCAC
>SHZY01000061.1 GCA_009692065.1 Gemmataceae bacterium | reverse complement strand
CTTCGGCATCTGCTGCTCAATCAACTCCAGGTAGCGTTTGGCGATCGGGCGGTCGGCGAAGGGGGTGGTCTTTTCGTCTTCCGCGAGGGCGTTTTGGAAGTGGAGGCGAGCCTGCTTGGTGTCGCCGGCTTCGAGGGCGGCGATGCCGCGCAGGGTGATGACGTTGCCCAGGTCGTTTTTTGCTTGCAAGAGTTGGCCGTACGCCTGGCTGTAGCCGCCGAGCCAGGCCCATCCTGTGCGCAAACCCACGGCGGCTACGGTGGTCGATAGATACGTCTGGGTGCCCGCGGCGGTGACCAGGAACAACATTTCGTTGCGGCGTTTGTCGTGGATGTCGGTCATCCCTTTGACTCGCTCGCGCAGGGGATATTCCAGGATCTCCAGGGCCTCATCCATCACCTTGTAGTTGCCCAGGATGCCGCTTGTGACCAGTTGGTAGCGGGCGTACATCTCCGGGGCCTCTCGCTTCAGGCCATGGGCTTTCTTGACATTCTCGGCCACGACATCGGCGCGGCCGATGGCGAGGAGGAGATCGAAGGTGTGGCGCAAGTAGAGATCTTGCTCGTTGTTTTTGAGCGACGTGGGGTCAATCGCGTTCAAGAGTTCGAGGGCTTTCTTGCCGAGGCCGAGGCGCGACGGTTGTGGCCTTCCCTGGTTGAAATCCTGATAGTCGCCTAAGCGAGCGCCGGCGGCACGTTCGAGGGGGGAACCCTTGATGGACTCAAACTTAGCGAGCCGATCCTTGACGCTGTTTTCGAGCGGTTTGATATAGCTCTCGTGGAAATTCTTGAGGAATTTGTCCTTCTGGCTGGGTTTGAAGATCTGGCCCGTCGGCAGGAGAAGGTCCTTGCCGGCGTTCAATTGCGCGTCCGCCGCCACATACGCTTTTTCCAGGCGTTCGAGGGCCAGATCGACCAGATTCTGCTGCGAGTAGAGTTCGGCAAGTTTGATCTGGTGATCAAAATTGTCCGGCTGCAACTCGGCGGCGAAGAACAGGCCGGCGGCGAGTTGATGCTGGCGCAGCGTGTCGCGCAGCACGGAGGGATGCTGAGCCCGAGGTGTACGCTGGAAGCCGACCCAGTGATCCTCCTGGAGCGAGCGCACCACTTCGTTGGCGGTGGCCAGAGTGACATGGGCTTCGGCACTGAGCGGGTTGTCGACAACCGCCTGACGCGCGGTGCGCACCATGAGAACGGGCAGGGCGGGGGGACCGAAATCGCGCGGGCGAAACATCGTAAAATCGTTGAGCACGATGGCCAGGGACGGCCCGAGGGTCATGCCGCCGCCCGGGATGGCCTGGAGATTGGCGAGCGACGCGCTGAAGACAACGAGGCCGCAGGAGGGGGTGGGCCAACGATGCTTGTCCGGCGGCGGGTTGGTCATCAAGCCAAACATGGGCTGGTACTGGTGGTGCAGATAGAACTGAAGTCGCCGTGCCGTGAATTCGGTGACGCCGGCCGGCTGCGTGCCGAGACCTTCAAGGTAGAGCGCCCAGGCCCCGGGCAATTGTGGCACGGCGGCGCCGCGTACGGGCGGGCGCTTGGCGGGGGGAAGGTCGCCGAACGCCTGGCGGTTCCAGTCGTTGCTGATGGTGTCGGTGGGCCACGACTTATCGGCGCCGGCCCAGGAGAAAACAAAGAGGCGCACGTCAGCGTGGCGCTGCCGCCAATGATCCGGATCGCTCCACCATTTGGAGATGCGCGGCTCCGGCGGCGCGAGCAGGAGGTCCATGGCGACGTGCTTGATGCCGTGCTTATTGAAGAAGGGCTGCCAGGTGTCTGTGGCCACGTCGGGCAGCGCCGTGCGGACGGCGGCGTAGGTCGCGATCTGGCCGACATAGAGGGGAAATCGCGAATCGATGGTATGCTTCACGCCCGGGGCAAACCAGGGGAGGTAGTTGCCCATCTCGATGTTGCCATTGAAGACATGAATGCGGTCCTTGCCTTCCTGGATCGCGTTCAACGCCTCGGCGGCGCGCTGTATGGAGGGGTCGGCCCGCATGTCCCAGGCGACGCGATGCGCGGCGGGAACGAAAAGATCGGCCGGCCCGTGCAGCCAGCCGGGCCAGGCCAAGGCGATCAGCAGCAAGCAGAACGGCACGCTGACGAGCCTCGCTAGCCGCAGCCCGCGCGCCCGCTGGGCAGCGGAGGCGGCGTTGCTGGTCATCTGCCAATCCATGAATTCGCCGAGCGTCATGGCGGTGAGCGGGGCGGCCGCGAGGGCGAAGAATGGAATCAGCCGATACAGCGCCAGCGCCAGGATGCCGAAGAAGAGCCACACCAGGAATCGACTGACCTGCAAACTCGGCGCGTTCGGCTGCGGCCTGACGAACGCCATCACGCCGAAGCCGAGCAAGCCGAGCATGACGAGTGGAAACACCGCGAGCCCGGCGACGTTTAGCCCGGCGGCGGAGTCTTGCCAGTAGCGCAGGGCAAACGGCGACGCGGTCCACGGAATGGTGGTGCCGACCTTCTGCAGCTCCTTCATGGTGCGACCGGCGGCGACCAGCACGTCCGGCAGCGGCAGGCTCACGGGGTCGGCGACCGAGAGAACGAGGTAGGCCAACTCGGGCGGCATCTGAAAGACATTGACATGATGCGGATTGATTACACACGCCAGGAGGCCGGCGCCAAAGATCATCACCAGCGTCTTGCCGGGAACGAGCCCGGTGCCGCGGAACCACTTCGCCAGGCCAGTCGCAGCCCAGCACAACCCAACGATGAGCGGCCCGAGGATGAACCAGACGTCGAGATTCGCCCAGAGCGCGAAGAGCGGCGGCAGCCACCAGAGCAAGGATGAAGGCGGAAGGATGAAGGATGAAGCACGATCAGATTCATCCTTCATCCTTCCGCCTTCATCCTTTTCGGGGACCGGCAGCGCGAAGACGCCGGCGCGGTTCAGGACGAAAAGCGTGATCGCCAGGAACAGGTAGGAGACGACTCGCGGCTCCAGCACCAGCCGGGTGCTCACCGCCAGCGCTGCGACCAGCAAGCAGATCAAGACGAACCAGCGATTCGCCTCGTTCCAGCCGATGCGGCACAAAAGCGTGATCGCGGTGGTGAAGAGGATCGCCTTGCCGACGATAAGCCCGGCGGCCCCCGCGAGGTTATAGAACTGGTACAGCAGCAAGGAGTAGAGCCAGGAGTGATGGACCCAGTAGACGCCTTCGGTGGTCATGGAGAACGGATCGAGGCCAAAGCTGAACTTGCCCTCGCTGATCAGTCTGCCGATCGCAAGCTGCATCCAGTGCTCGGAGTTGGCGGCTGTGAACGACGCCAGGAGAAAGCTCAGGACAAGAATCGAGCCCAGCAGTACGACGTCAGCCTTCCACATCCACGCGGGGGGCCCGGTGTCGATGGCCGGCGTCGCCGGGGCAGCGGGCGCGGGTTCACTTGGAGGTGCCGGCGGCACGGCGGCCGGCTGCTCGGTGATGTTGGTGTTGATCGCGTCAGCCGGTTGCGGGTCGGTCATCATGATGAAGTCTGTTGTACACGTTAGGGGTTAGATCGTTTAGCGGCCGCCCGGCGCCTTGCGAATGCTACGCCGCAAGCGGCGCCTGGAGGAAATTCCGGTTCCACGCCAGTGCCCTCTCCCGTACAATAGTGCAAGCCTGTTGGTCTGCAAGCATTCGCCTCTGGCACAGGAGAAACTGATGCTATCTGGAATCTTCAAGTCGACCATGACTCGAATCGCCAAGCCGTCCATCGGTGTGTCGGTCGCAGTCGTCCTGCTCGGCGCTTTTTGCGTCTACATGTTGATGAGCTACACCGGAGCGCCTGCCAGCATGACCTTGCAGGCTGCCCAGGGCAAGGAGCGTCCTGCCGCCGCCGAGTTTCCTGCCAAGCACGATTGGCTCAACACCGAGAAGCCGATCAGCCTCGCCGATCTGAAGGGGCGCATCGTGCTCCTCGATTTCTGGACCCTCTGCTGCATCAACTGCATCCACGTCATGCCCGATCTGGCGGTGCTCGAAGAGCGATACCCCGGCGTTCTCGTCGTCATCGGCGTCCATTCGCCCAAGTTCGAGAACGAGAAGAAGACCGCCAGCATCCTCAAGGCCATCATGCGTTACGATATCAGACACCCTGTCATCAACGACCTCGATCACAAGGTCTGGAAGAGCTACGGCGTCAGTTCCTGGCCGACGCTGGTCTTGATTGACCCGGACGGCAACTACTACGGCACCGCATCCGGCGAGGGGAACCTCGAACTCCTCGACTTACATATCAAAAAACTCATGAAGGAGTTCAAGGGCAAGCTCAAGAATGATCCCATCAAGTTTCGGCTGGAGAAGGAAAAGGGGCTCACGTCCCTCTTTTTCCCAGGCAAAGTCCTCGCCGACGCCGGCTCGGAGCGCATCTTCATTGCTGACAGCACCAATAACCGCATTGTGATTACGAATCTCGAAGGTAAAAAGATCACTATCGCTGGCTCCGGCAAGGAAGGTTTCAAGGATGGCAAGTTCGCGGAAGCGCAATTCAGCGACCCGCAAGGCATGGCCCTCGATGGCGATATCCTCTACGTCGCCGATCGCAAGAACCACTCGATCCGCGCCCTGAACCTGAAGACCGAAACGGTCAAGAACGTCGCCGGCACCGGCGAGCAGAATCGCCGCGAGCGCACCGGCGGGCCGGCGGCGACGACCGGTCTCAACAGCCCCTGGGACTTGCTGATTCACGACAAGAAGATGTACATCGGCATGGCCGGCACCCATCAGATCTGGACCTACAACTTCACCGACGCCCCCGCCAAACAGCAGGTCGAGAACTACGCCGGCTCCGGACGCGAAGATATCATCGACGGCGTTCGCATCCAGACCGCGTTTGGCCAAATGCCTTCCGCCTTCGCCCAGCCCAGCGGCCTGGCGACCGACGGCAAGTTTATCTACGTCGCCGACAGCGAAACCAGCTCCGTTCGCTCCGTCCCGTTGCCCAACACCAAGGGGCTGGTCGGCACCATTGTCGGCGAAGGGCTCTTCGAGTTCGGCGACAAGAATGGCAAAGGCGCCGATGTCCGCTTGCAGCACGCCCTCGGCATCGCCTTTGAGAAGGGCAAGCTCTACGTGGCCGACACGTACAACAGCAAGATCAAGATCATCGACCCGGCCGACAGAACCTGCGATACGTTCCTGGGCGACCCCGCCGGCTGGCTCAAGGAGAAAATGTTCAACGAACCCGGCGGCGTCCACATCTCCGGCGGCAAGATGTACATCGCCGACACGAATAACCACCGCATCCAGGTCGTCGATATGAAGTCCAAGCAGACCTCGACGTTAAAGCTGCAAAACGTCCCGCCGGTCCGCCGCGAAGCCGAGGTGACCAGCAAGGAAAAGAAGTGACCGCCGGTTGTGATTTCGAATACCGTTTACGTTTAGCGCTCGCGCGACGCCGTGCGGGTGTGAAACACTCATCCCCCGCAGAGTGATTCAGGAATGATTGCTTTCCGTCGACACCAACGCTGCCTCTGCTCGGTTTTTTTCCTGCTTCTCATTCTGGTTGCGACCACCCCGATCTGGCCAGCACAAGACGCCAAGGGCGCGCTGGCGGCAGATGAGCGCATTACGTTCAAGGTCCTGCTGGGCCCTGAGGATCCGTTCGCGAAAGACTATGGCACCGGATCGGCGACCGTAAACAACGGGCCATTCAAGGTCCGCCGCGGCGAGGCCGTTCGCGTCACCATCGTCGGCACGCCGGCAGCAGACTTTCACACCTACCCCGTGACGATGCGAACCACGCTGCAACCGGCCTCGCAACTGTCGAGCTTCGAGTTTGTGCCGGTCAAGGGGCTGGCGCCGGTCTGGCCCGTTTATCAGACGGAGCCGGCGCTTCACCTTCAGGTCGGCCTGCCGCGCAAAACCACCTACTACGAGCATGAGAAGCCCTTCACCTGGGCCCAGGATGTGGTCGTCCAAGCAGACGCCCCGGTCGGCGTTGTCGAGCTAGAGATCAAGCTGGAGGCGCTGGTGTGCAACGCCAGCGGCTGCTTGCCGTTCAAGACAACCCTTCGGGCTTCGCTCGAAGTCCTGAAGGACGATCCAGTCCCGCTCTCCGCCGGCCTGTCCGAGCGCCTCAAGCTCAAGAAACCCGCCATTGAAGTAACGGTGCTGCCAGGAGAAGAACCCATCGAGGAAAAGGTCGCCGTCATTGCCGCCAGCGTGATCAAGGAGTCGCATGACGAATACCGAACCAAGATGCTCGACGTGCTGGCCCCGCAGATCAACGTCCCAAAGGGCGTCATCAGCGGCCAGGATGCCGGCGATTTGCTCGCCTTCGTGCTGGCTGGCGTCTTCTGGGGCGCGATCTCGCTAATCACGCCGTGCGTCTTCCCGATGATCCCCATCACCGTGAGCTTCTTCCTCAAGCAGTCGGAGAAGGAACACCATCGGCCCATCGTGATGGCGTCGGTCTATTCGCTGACCATCGTCGTCGTCTTGACGCTGGCGGCGGCGTTCTTGCTGTCGATCTTCCGCTGGCTCAGCATTCTTCCCTTGACGAACTATGCCCTGGGCGGCCTGTTCATCTTTTTCGCCCTCAGCCTGTTCGGCATGTATGAAATCGAATTGCCCCAGAGCATGGCCCAGTTCACGAGCTCGCGGGAGGGTAAGGGGGGCATCTTCGGCACGGTCTTCATGGCCTTGACCTTCACCATCATCAGCTTCGCCTGCGTGGCCCCGTTCCTGGGGGGCTTCAGCGGCACGGCTGCCGCGGATCGGCCGTTATGGCATAACCTGCTCGGCGGGCTCGCGTTTTCGACTACCTTCGCGGCTCCGTTTTTCTTCCTCGCGCTGTTCCCCGCGCTGCTGCGCAAGCTCCCCAAGAGCGGCTCCTGGCTCAATTCGGTCAAGGTTGTCATGGGCTTTCTGGAGTTAGCGGCCGCGTTCAAGTTCTTCCGCGCCGCCGAGATCGTGCAAACATCGGGCGCGCCGTCGTTTTTCACCTTCGACTTCGTCCTGGGCCTGTGGATTGCCCTGTGCATCCTGTGCGGCTTGTACCTGATCGGTCTATTTCGGTTGCCGCATGATACGCCGGAAGAGCATGTCACCGTGCCTCGCATGATGTTCAGCGCCGCCTTCTTCTGCCTCGCACTTTACCTGGCTCCTGCGCTCTTCAAGGTGAACGCTGCCGGCCAGCCGCAACGGCCAGGCGGCACGATCTATGCATGGGTCGATTCATTTCTGTTGCCCGAATCGCAGCCAGGGACCGGGGAGGTCGTCGCCACCGGTAATCTCGACTACGCGGTGTCGACAGCGCGCGAGCAGCGCAAGAAGACGGGGCAGCCCAAGCGCATCTTCATCGACTTCACCGGCTTCTCCTGAACGAATTGCAAGATCAACGAGAACAGTGTGTTCTCAAAGCCAAACGTTGCGAAACTCTTCGAACCCTATATCGTCGTGCAGCTTTACACCGATACGGTGCCGAAGGAGTTCTATGCGCCGGAGGTGCAGGCCGGATTTACGAAAGACCTCAGCCGGCTGGCAGCCGATGCGAAGCAGGTGAACGTGACGTTTCAGCGAAAAGTGTTTGGCACCGAAGAGCTGCCGCTCTATGTCGTGCTGGAACCGGAGCTGGATGGCACGATTCGCACGCTCGGCGCCTTCCAGGGGCGAATTTTCGACGAGCAGAAATTCATCGATTTTTTGCGCAATCCGCAGGGCAACTGAGTCATATAGCCCGCCATTTATGGCGGGTCTGGTTGCCTACCCGCCATAAATGGCGGGCTATATGATTCACTTTTTCTGGATGCCCTGTATCCTTGACAAATCCTGGATCGCATCCGCCGGCGGCTTCGGCTTGGGCAGCGTCTCGGCCAGATCCTGCCGCCGCAACGCCTCGCGCTCGGCGGTGACCTCCTCGGACATCGCTCTTCCCCACACGAGATAATGGAACACGCCGACGAGAGCGATCAAACCGCCGCCCGCCAGCACATTGCCGACGATGCCGAAGCTGATGATGTACAGGAAGAACAGCATCATGCCGCCGACGAGACAAACAAGGGCGACGGCCAGCATGTTCTCACGCGACTGCGATCGGCGTTCGGGTTCTTGATCCATGTCGGCCTCAGACCTTTTCTCCCCTCTCCCCTCCAGGGGCGAGGGGCCGGGGGTGAGGGGGCGGCGCTTCCACGGCGATTGTGTCCCTCGTGCGTTCATTGTACAGTATTTGTTTAGCCGCTGTTTCATCACCATGCGAGCCGGCGGGTTTATCCCGCCGGGACAAGCCCGGCGGCTCGCTAATCCATGGGAACCCCCATGAACGCCGACACACTGCCCACCCTCTTCCGCCAGCAAGCCGATCGGCTCGGGCCCCGCGTCGCCTTACGCGACAAGAAGCACGGGCTCTACCGCGACCTGCGCTGGGACGAATATCGCGACCATGTCAACGCCTGCGCGGCCGCGCTCGTGCAGGCGAACATCCAGCCGGGCGACCGCGTCGGCATCCTGGCGGAGAATCGGGCCGAATGGCTCGTCGCCGACATGGCCATCCTGTCGATCGGCGCCGTCAACGTTCCCTTGCACGCGCCGTTGAGCGCCCAGCAAGTAGCGCATCAACTCAACGACGCGTGGGTCAGGTTTCTTTTCATCTCGAACGCGGGTCAGTACGAGAAAGTTCAGGCGCTCAAGGCCGAGGTTTCAGGGCTGAGCGACATCGTCGCGTTCGATGAGGTCGCCGCTCCCGGTGTCCGCTCATGGTCCGGTTTTCTGCAACGTGGCCGCGCGGCGCGGACGTCGCTGCAAGCCGAGCTGAGCCACCGCGAGGCGCACCTGAAGCCCGACGATCTCGCCACCATCATCTACACCTCGGGCACGACCGGCAACTCCAAGGGGGTCATGCTGACGCACGGCAATCTTTGCAGCAACGCCCTCGCCTTCCAGCAGATTTCGCCGTTCGGCCCTGATTCGGTGTTTCTCAACTGGCTCCCTTTTAGCCACATCTACGCACGCACCGTGGACATTTATCTCGCGGTTGCAGTCGGCGCCACCTTGTGCCTGGCCGAAGCGCAGGAGACCCTGGTCGCGAACTTGATGGAGATCCAGCCGACGCACATGAACGGAGTGCCGCGCTTCTACGAGAAGGTGCTGGCTGCCGTGCAGGACAAAGATCCCGCCGTCATGCAGAAGAAGCTGCGTGCGATTTTCGGGCCGCACATCGATTTCCTTGGCTCCGGTGGCGCGCCGCTACCGGTCGCCGTCGCTCAAGCCTTCAAGGACAAGGGGCTCTTGCTCTTGCAAGGCTACGGGCTGACGGAAAGCTCGCCGGTCATCTCGTTCAATCGCAAGGACGCCTTCAAGATCGACTCCGTGGGGCGCGCGATTCCGGGCGTCGAGGTCCGCATCGGCGCCGACGGCGAGGTACTCACCCGCGGCCCCCACGTCATGCCAGGCTACTGGAACAACCCCCAGGCGACGACCGAGACGATCATCGACGGCTGGCTGCACACCGGCGATCTTGGCCGGCTCGACGACGATGGGTTCCTTTACATCACCGGCCGCAAGAAGGAGCTGCTCGTTCTCTCCAACGGCAAGAAGGTCGTCCCGTCGCACATCGAGGGAATCCTGCTCGCCGATCCGTGCATCGATCAGGTCGTCGTGTGCGGCGAGGGGCGCAACTTCCTGGCCGCGCTCGTGGTGCCGCACTGGGCCAATCTGAAGCAAGCCGCGGGTATCGACTCAGGCGACACCGAGGCGCTGGCCCGCGATCCGAAAGTACAGATTTTCCTGGATAAACGGATTCAGCAGACGCTGACGGGTGTTGCTGCATGGGAGCAGGTGAAGAAAATCGTTGTGCTCGCCCAGCCTTTCAGCCTCGGCAACGATGAACTGACCGTCAGCTTGAAGCTGCGCCGCAGCGTGATCCTCGACCATCATCGGCAGGAACTGGAGAAGCTGTATCGCGAATAACGTCCGAGCCTGAAGCGTGAGCGAAGTGAAGCAAAATCCTTCGCTCACGCTTCAGGCTCGGACGCGGATCATGGGTTACAGTTTCAGCGAAGGATCATTTCCCACGGACGGGCACTCCCCCATTCGCTTCACGAGGAACTCATGAAGATATCCACCATGCGCATCTGCGCCTCGCTTCTCCTTTTGGCAGGCGCCGCCCAGTTCGCCTCCGCCCAAGTCATCACCAATGCAGAAATCGAACGCGGCCTGCGTTATCGCGGCAACGCGTCCTTTGACGGCGAGCCGTACACGCAGCGCTACTCCTACAGCACCGGCGCCCCCTTCGCCTATCTGAACGGCGACTCGCGCCAGCATCGGTATCTCGACTATCTCGATCGTGTCGATCGCGCCGAGAAGTTCGGCTACCGCATGCCGATCGATCCGTATTTTGACGGCCCGCCGCCGGAGCCGTCGGAGCCTGTGATGGTTCATCCAACCGTCCGCGCCGGTATTGGCTTCGGTATCTTTCGCCGCCGGTAGGCCGTCTACAGAGCCGGAAGCGTAAGCGAGGGATTCCCTCCGTCGCATACGCTTCCGGCTCTGTTCACCTTGGCCTTCGGAGTCGCCTTTAGCGTGTCCACACTAATCGAATAGGTTGGCGGCCGGATCGAGCCCCCCTCGTGCTCATAGACCATAAAACGGCCAGTCACAACCACGATTTGGCCATCGAGTTTCTTGGCCCGTGCGAAGATCTCCTTGTTCTCTGGCATCGTGAGTCGAATTCCGATGCCATTCGCGTAAAGGCAGGCCGAGCCGAACTCGCCGGTCTTCGGATGCAGATAGACTTTGAGTTTCCCTTTCGCCTCGACCTTCAAGTAGGTCTCCGGTTCCTTCGCTTTCTCGGCCTGAGCCTGGGCCGTGGCAGCATGAAAAAACAGCGCGAGAATGGCCACTAACACGGGTGTCTTCATGGTATTCGTCTCCGGAGCCGTGCGGGTTCATAGCAATGACGAGATGGCAGCACGAAAAGTCGGCACGAAAAAAGCATGCCCTCGACGTTGCCGTATGCTACAACTGAAATCAAGCCGCACGCCCGCGTCGTCTTATGGGTGTGGCAATTCGCTCGAACCCTACGTGAGAGGTGCTGTGATGATGGCAAGATCGCTGCTAGTTCTCGTATTCGTCGTTTCTGTTGCGCCGGCGGGCGAACAGAAGAGGGTCGATCTTTCGGCCCGGGCCAAGGAGATCGTCGAAAAGCAGGTGCAAGACTGGAAGGGCGAAGGCATTCGCATCCAAGTGATAGAGGAGAAGTACCTTGCCGAGGTGTTCCCGAAGCACAAGTTCGTCGCCGTGCATTTCCCCCTCTGGCCGGTGGCGCGCGTGGCGCCGGAGCCGATGAAGTCGCAGAATCTATTCGCCGTGTCCAATGATCGCAAGGTGACGCATCTTGCCGACAGCACGAAGCTGGAGGAGTTCTTCAAGAAGACGCTCAAGGCGGAGGTGAACCCAGACAAGATCACGCGGGGCTGGCTGCGCTTACGCATGGAGTACATTCAGGATGGCTTCTATAAGTTCAAGTATCCCGAAACGGCCAAGGAAGGTCCGACTGCCAGCAGCGTGACCATCTTGTACGGCGTGGTCGAGGTGGTGCCGGAAGGGGGCAATAAGGGAACGTTCACTGCGACGCTGCGATTCAAGCAAGATGGCCAGCTAGCCAGCCTCAGTGAAGACAACAAGGTGCTGCGCGGCATGAGGCCGCGCGTGTTGGGCGATTGATGGCTTGCCGTTTAGCGCCCGTCTTGAGATATCGGGCGAGCGACGCTTCACTGCGGGCGCTAAACGAAGATGGGCCGTTTCCGTATGTAAACGTCATGCGATACTTCATTCTCCTTGGCGTCATCACATTTTCGGCCGCATCCGCGTATGCCCAGCCCGAAATTCCCAAGGCCGCCGACCCGCGCCTCGTCGTCGAACTCGTCGCGTCCTCGCCGGACATCGTGCATCCCATCTCCTGCGATTTTGATCACCAGGGCCGGCTGCTCATCATCGAGAGTCACACGCACTTCTCGCCGAAGGACTACAAGGGGCCGAAGTTTGATCGCATTCGCGCTTTCGACGTCAAGACCGGCAAGCCAACCACCTTCTTCGAAGGCACCCGCCACACCATGGACCTCGCCGTCCATCCCGATGGCTCCGTCTACATTGCCACACGCAACGAAATTCTGCGACTGCGCGATACCAAAGGGATCGGCGTTGCCGACGAGAAGACGCGCATTGTCTTTCTCGACACCAAGGGCGATTACCCGCACAACGGTCTTTCCGGACTCTGCTTCGATTCCAAGGGGGACCTCCTCTTCGGCATGGGCGAAAACCTTGGCGCCAAGTACACGTTGATCGGCTCCGACGGCGTCAAGTTCTCCGGCGACGGCGACGGCGGGCACATCTTCCACGCTACCGCCGACGGCAAAAAGCTGCACCGCGTCGCCACCGGTTTCTGGAACCCGTTTGGCATCTGCCGCGATATCTATGGACGAACCTTTGCCGTGGACAACGATCCGGACCAGGCGCCGCCGTGCCGGATGCTGCATGTCGTCGAAGGGGGCGATTACGGTTTTCGCTTCTGCTACGGCCGGTCCGGGAAGCATCCGTTCCAATCGTGGCACGGCACGCTCCCCGGCACGTTGCCGATGATGACCGGCGTCGGCGAGGCGCCATGCGAAATCCTCAGCTACGAATCGGACGGCCTGCCCGCGGAGTATCGCGGTCAGCTCCTCGTTACGTCGTGGGCGGACCATCGCGTCGAACGTTACGCCGTCAAGCCGCACGGTGCATCGTTCAAGGGTGAGCGCTTACCGTTCGTGCAAGGCGGCAACAACTTCCGCCCGACGGGTATGTGTATCGCCCCGGATGGTTCGTTGTTCGTTGCCGACTGGGTGAAGAGCGATTACACCCTGCATGGCAAAGGCGCGATCTGGCACATCCGCTGGAAGGATGCGCCGAAAGTTGCGCGGCCGAGCGATCCGAAGAAGGCGATCTTCTCGATGCATCGGCCGCTCAGAGAGGCGGCGGCGAAGAAGCTGGTAAGCGATGAAAATGGACGTGAATTCGTCTACAAGCAACTGAAACACGAAAATGTGCGCGTGCGTGCGACTGCATTAACATTACTGACGGACCTCGATGAGCCGTTCTTTGTCGAACGGCTCGATATAGCGGACAGCGACGTTGAGCTTGGAATGCGCGAGTTGGCCGTCAAAGGAATTGGGAATAATCATGCGCGCCGGTGGCTCAAATCGCCTTGCCAGGATTCTGTTCGCGCTGAGGCCGCCAGATACTTGAACAAGGCAAATGACGCTACCTACTTACTTGAGCTACTGTCAAACGGAGATCCATTCCTGCATTCTGCGGCGGTTCAACAAATGCAGCGACACACGGAATCGCGCCTTGCCGTTGATCAAGCGAATCTACGAGGCCCAGGCCATCGACTCGGCCTACTGCTCGCGGAAAAACAATCCCGTCTCCCCAACTTGAATCGCTTCCTCGAAGACCCCGACGAAACCGTCCGCTTCCTCGCCGTCAAATGGATCGCCGACGAAAAGCTAACGGATTATCGCGACAATGTCGTCAAAGCGATGAAGGATCCCAAACTAAGCGTCCGCATGTACATGGCGTATGCGACCGCGCTCGCCCGACTCGACGGGCAGGAAGTCAACGAAAGGAGCCTCGCCGACTACTTCGCGCAACGGCTCGCCGATGATACGACGCTGGCGGCCCAGCGTGCGATGCTGCTGCGCCAAGTGCCGGCGACGCATGCGAAGCTGACGGTCGAGTTGCTCACGAAGCTGTCCAAATCCGACGACCCGACGTTAAAGCTTGAGGCGGTGCGGGCGCTCGTCGAGCATCCGAGCCCGAAACGAATCGAGCCGTTGCTAGACGTTGTGCGTAATCCGAAACTCGGCGTCTCCGTGCGAGCGCACGCCTTGCTCGGACTAACCGACCGACCGGCATTGGTCGATGAACTCATCACGCTGGTTCGCGACAAGGAAATCTCAGTGCAACACGAGGCGATGCGGGCGTTGATCGGAATCAAGCTCTCGGAGAAACAACTCCTCCAGATCACGGCCCCAGTCGATCTGACTCAGCGCGTGGCGGGCGACCCGTTCTTCAAGGATCGCCCGGCACCCAAGGGCGTTGATACGTGGCTCAAGCGTCTCGAGGGCCCCGCCGACGCCGAGGCCGGCGCCCGCATCTTCTTTCATCCCAAGCTCGCCGGCTGCTACAAGTGCCATCGCATCGACGGCCGCGGGCAGGACGTCGGCCCAGACCTCAGCAGCATCGGCCGCACCGATCGCCGGCACATCCTGGAGTCGATCTTGATGCCGTCGAATACCGTGGCGCCGCACTATGTCGCCTGGCATCTCGAAACCACGGCCGGCAAGGTCCAGAGCGGCATGTTGCTGCACACCCATCTCGACGAGTACACCTATCTCGACGTCAAGGGAACTCGCTTCAAGCTGAAAACCGCCGACCTCGCCGAGCAGCGGCCAACGACGACGTCAATCATGCCGGACGGATTGGTGGATCGCATGACGGACCAGGAAGTGCGCGATCTGTTGGCGTATTTGCAGGCGCGGAAATGAGTCCACTCCCCTCTCCCTCCGGGAGAGGGAAGCAAGATCAGCGCAACGACTGCAAATACGCCAGCAAATCCTGCAACTCACGCCGCGTCAATCCCGTCTCCAATCCCTGCGGCATGATCGACACGCGTCACGGCAAGAATGTCTCGATCTCCTCGCGGCCAATGCGAATCTCGACGCGCTCCGTCGTCAGCAGATAGATCGCATCGGTGCTCTCACGGGCCAGGATGCCGGTGTGCGTTTTGCCGGCTTTCGTCTCCACGACATAGGGCTCGAAGCCTCGCGCGAAGCTAGCGCTGGAGAAGACGATCGACTCCAAGAGATCGCGGCCGGAGCGGATGGCGCCGATCTTGCCAAGGTCCGGCCCGACGCCGCCGCCTCGATTGTTGATGGCATGACACGCCGAGCAGGACGCATTGTTGCCGAAGTAGATGTCGCGGCCCTGTTCGAGGCTGCCGCCCTTGGTGAGCGGCATCAGTTCGTCGAGCCGTTCGCGCGGCTTGCCGGCATCGACCTGCAGCTTCGCGGTCAGCTTGTCGGCACCTTTGCGTACGTCCTCGGCACAGCCTTCGAAGGCTTTCTCAATCGCCGCCGGCGTCAAGCCGACCAGGCTTGGGTTGGTCGCCAGCGCGTCAAGCAACGCTTGCCCGACGCCGTTGGTGCGGTTTTTCTCGAATGCCGACAGCAACGCCGGCAATTCCAGCGCGCCGGCCGATGCGACGATCTTCGTCAGTTGCATCCGCTGCTTGTCCTCGAGCTTCGCTTGACTGAACCCCTTGGCGACGGTCAAACGCGAGAGCGGCGGACCGTCGGCCTTGAGCTGGCTGACCAGGAACGCAAAGGCCGGCTCATCCACGTTCGCCCGCGACGCGACGACCCCAAAAGCCTGCACGCGCGTCTCGGCAATTCGCTTGGTGTCATGAACAATGCCGTCAAGCTTGGCGTCGAATTGCGTCAGGTTGCGGGCGCGAATCGCGGCGATGCCTTGCTGCACGACGGCGGCGTCAGCGTGATCAAGCACCTTGCCAAGCTCGTCCAGCCAGGCCGGAGGCAACTTCGCTACGGCGGCCTGGCCCATCGTTTCGATGAGCAGGAGCCGGATGCTGCGCGCGGTCTTTGGATTGCGCAAGGATTGCGCAACCACCTCCTGGATCGCGGATTCCTTGCTGAGCGCGAGCAACAGGCCGCGCAAGTTGTCGCGAGGTAGGGCGTCCGGGTCCGGCGCTGCCAGCCACTTGCGCAGCAGGTCGACGATCTCGCCCGCCCACTTGGGGCGTGAAGCGACGATGTCAAGGGCGGTCCGCGCCAGCTCCTTGTTGCCGGTGTAGAGCTGGCGCGCCAACTCTTCACGCGTCAGGTTGCCGTTCGGCATCTGATCGAGCGCGATGAGGGCCGCCCGGCGTGCGAGGGGATTGAAATCGTTCAGATACTCCGCGGTCTTGTCGCGCTGGTTGATCTGGATAAGCGCGTAGATCAAGGCATGTTCCAGGAAGCGATCGCCGCCCTGCTTGATCGCCTCCATGATCGGCTCGATCGCCTCGGGACTCTTGATTCGGCCTAGCGCCGTCGCGGCTTGACGCTGGGCGGCGGGGTGATTCTTGGCGACGATTTTCAGCAGGGCGGGCAGTGCTTTCGCATCGCGATAGAGGCCGACGGAATGTAGTGCCGCCAACTTGACGCTCAACTCCTTGTTATTGACAAACGAGCGCACAAATCGCCTGGCTTCTGGATCATCGATGCGGGTAGCTACCCAGATTGCGTCGCGGTGAAACTGCGTGGACTCGGGATTGACTTCGATGACCTTCTCGAGGGCCGGCAACGACGCCTTGCCGCGGTTTGCCAACTCCTAAATCGCGCGGTCACGGACGGCCGGACCAAAGTAATAGAGCGGATGCACGAGAGCGTGCGGACCTCGCGTTGCCCATTCAAAATTCAAGAGCCGTCGCTCCCTAACCCGCTGCTCATCCATTGGCTTCATGTCCGCCTTGCGAACCCGATAAATCGCCCCCTTGAATTCGGGCCGGGCGATCTGCGACGTTGGGCAGCCGATGCGGAACCAGCCGCCGGTGTCGATGACGAGGATGCTGCCGTCGGCGTCTTCGAATACGTCCGTTGGGTGAAAGTTCTTGTCGTCGGTGGTGAGGAAGTCCTCCGTCTTGCACTTGAAGCCGGCGCCGGCGAGTTCAAGAACGTGGCGCTGGATGCGATGCCGATTGAACTGGGCGGTGAATAGGTTGTTGCGATACTCCTTGCCGAACGCGTCGGAGCGATAGCGCATGATGCCCAAGGGAGCGACCCAGCCGAGGTCGGCGATGGCGGGCAGGAGATCGCCGGTGCGTGGGAACTCCTTGGAGACTTCGTGCCAGGGATAGTTGCCCCCTTCGATGGCGTAGATGATGCCATCGTTGCGCGAGGGGAGGTTGTGCAGGATATCGACCGTGACGAGCGGCTCGCCTTCGTCGGTGAAGGCGATCTCGACGGGGTTGTCCATGCCGCCGCCGCAGACGACTTCGACGTCGGAGCCATCGGGCTTGCAGCGAAAGATGCGTGCCGCCTTGCCCTTGGAGATCGAACCGTCGGGCTTCTTGATCTCGTGGCCATGCCGGCCGTCGCACCAGTAAATCCGGCCATCGGGACCAAGGAACGGGCCGTGCACATCCGCGGCGTTGCCGATGAAGTTGAACTTGCTGACGAGTTCCGTGCGCTCGTCGGCGACGCCGACGTTCTTGGTGTCGCGCATCTTCCAGATATGCGGAGCGGCCGTCACATAGAGAGCATCGTTGTGCCAGAGGGCGCCGGAGGGAAACGTCATCTTGTCGGCGAACACGCGGCTCTTCTGGAAGCGGCCCTTCGCATCGACGGCTTCCAGCAGCAGCACCTTGTTGGGCAGATACTTCAGTAACTCCTGGGCGTTCATGTTGATTCCGGACGATTCGGCGACAAACAGGCGGCCGCGCTCGTCGAAGTTCGCCATCATCGGATGATTGACGAGCGGCGGGCCGGCGACAAGTTCGACGACGAAGCCCGGTGGGACCTTGTGGCGGGCGGCGAGATCGGGCGCCCTCTCCCCACTTCCTCCGGGAGAGGGGCCGGGGGTGAGGGGTTGTGGCGCCGAAATTGTAGCGACGATCGAGAGCGACAAAAGCCCAAAAAGCATTTGGATATCCATGGCAGGATCCAATGTGACAGCGTCGGCTAGGATTGATAGCGACTTACGCCACTCAGCGGGCGCGATGACCGGCCATCCATTTCAAAGCAGCTTCCTGTCCGCGATTGCGATCGGCTTCGGTTGCAAAAAAGAACTTCGCGATTGGCGGATACCGTTGGGCAAGCTGGCAAAGCTCCTTTTCCTCCAGGGTCAGCTTGAATTCTTCACCCTTGGCCAACAAGACGTCTTGCGCCATCGTCAAGTGAAAATCTCTCGCGCGCAACTCGAAAGTTCGCACCATGGCAATGACGGCGTTGTCGCCTGCAATCGGAGCGGGAACCATTGGCGTCAACTTTCGAACCAGGCGGACGAAATTGCCCTGATCGCCGGGCTCACCATGCTGGATCAATGGTTTCCACAGTGGCATGACCCTGGCACCGTCGCTACGTTGGGCCAGGCGGATAGTATCCCCCAAAAAATACCAGACCAAACGCGGATGCTTTTGGAGCAGACGTGCGGCGAGAGCAATGTCGCGCTCATCGCCGTTGCGCAGGACGGCGCTCGCCAGCCGGTCACAATCGCCGACTTCTTTCGTCGGCTTGTCGATCCAGCCGTTCAGTTGCCGATGCGCCTCGTCGAGCAGTTTGGAATCGCGAGTGATGTCGATGGCGTGGGCAAGGCTGCGTTCATCCTTCGTGAGCTTGGCCCGGTGGGTCGTCAACAAGAGCGCCATCAACTCCTTGGTGCGCTGCCAAAAATGCTCTGGATCCTGCCGGAGCGGGTTTTCATTGGCAAGCTGCTTGGCCGAGAGCAATTCGACCACGAAGATCCCGTTGCGGAATCCGAGAACTCTGGTGTCCGGTTTTGTCGGCAACGACATGCTGGTAGCCAGGTCGCTTTCTCGAATCACCAATTCGCCGGCGCGGCTTACGTAGTTTGGATGCACGCTGGCGCCATACAATCGCGTCGTCTCGGCCAACGGCGGCGGTACGCCCTTGCTGCTTACGTTTACTTGCTCCGCGCTCGCTTGCGCATACCAGGGATTGGGCGGTGGGACCGGCTTGCCCTTGTCATCCACGCTCAAGCCGAACATGCGGCTGGTTGGTTGCTTGGCGCTGAGCAGCGTCCGCAAGTAGTAAAGTCTGCCGTCCTTGCCGTAACGAAATAGGACCTCGACACGATAGACGGGCCCGGTCCCCAACGCCTTGAGCCAGGTTTGCCACGCCGCTTGCTCGCTGCCTGAGGTGCGCTTGGGTTCTTCTTCGTCGCCCGGGCCGAACTGGGCATGAGCGAGGCCGGTAAAGACGATCGTCAGAACGAGAGATAATGCGCACCAACATCGCGTTGCCGTGACTCCGGGCAGAGGACACCAATAACACGAGTTGCTACCGGCATTTCTAACTGAACGATTCGGAGCCGTCAACCCGGCCGGAAGGTTGTGCCCCCGGGCAGGTCGGCGGGGGTGTGCAAAACACGCAGGCTCATTGCAAGTCTTTTTATGGATTGGGGAGCGCGAGGCGGTGGGTGTGCGTAAAACTCGCAGGCGCAAGGCAAGTCATTTTGCCGATGCTGGTGTAGCGGCGGCAAAAAAAACAAGGTCGTTGCGAGCGGTTTTAATAATGTTCCACGTGGAACATTGAGATATGCAACCCCGTCGCTTGCGATCCGGGCTGGTTCGGAGGCCGTACAATGACAGCAAGGGGGACGCCCCATGGCGAAGACCAAATCGTTCGTCGAAGAGATCGAGCTGCAAGGGCATATCATCGATTCCTTGCTCCTGCCCAAGGTGCTCGACGAGATCCTCACGCGCGGCGGCACCTACGTCATCAAGGAGATCAAGCTCGGCAAACGGCAGGTCGATCCGAGTTTTACCCGCATCGAGATCAAGGCCGATTCGCACGCACAGCTCGACGACATTCTGCATGCCGTCCATGACCACGGGGCCCTGCCGACCGACCAGAAGGACTGCGCGTACGAGCTGGCCGACATGGACGACGCCTTCCCCGAACGCTTTTACAGCACCACGAATTACCGCACGCAGGTACGCCTCGGCGGCGACTGGATCGATGTGGACGATCAGGAAATGGATTGCGGCATCGTGCTCGAAGTCCCCTCACCCCTAACCCCTCTCCCCGAGGGAGAGGGGAAACAGATGAGGGCCCGCTGCCTGCCGATGGTGCACGTCAAGAAGGGCGATCCGATCGTCGTCGGCCACCAGGGGGTGCGCGTCATGCCCGCGGAGACGGCGGCGCGCACCAGTCTGTTCGAGTTCATGTCGAGCGCCGTGTCGAGCGAGAAGCCCAAGGGGGTCACGGTGCGTGAGATCGCCACCACCATGAAGCGAACGAAGGCGGCCGGCGAGAAGATCCTCGCCGTCCTTGGCCCCGCCGTCGTACACACGGGCGGTGTGGAGCACATCTGCGAGTTGATCAGGCTCGGATATCTCGACGTTCTCTTCGCCGGCAATGCGCTGGCAACCCACGACATCGAGCAGGCGATTTTCGGCACCAGCCTCGGCGTTTGGCTGGACCGAGGGCTTCCGGCCGAGGAAGGGCATGAGCATCATCTGCGTGCCATCAACACGATCCGTCGGGTCGGCGGCATCGAGTCGGCGATCAAGAAAGGCGTGCTGAAGAGCGGCATCATGTTTGAATGCGTGCAGCACAAGATCCCGTACGTCCTCGCCGGCAGCATCCGCGATGACGGGCCCTTGCCGGAGGTCATTACCGATACGCTGGTCGCGCAGGACGTGATGCGCGAGAAGGTCAAGGGTGTCGGCTTCTGTCTGATGATTGCGACGATGCTGCACTCGATTGCAACGGGCAACCTGCTGCCGGCCGTGGTAAAGGTGGCATGTGTCGATATCAATCCGGCGACGGTGACGAAGCTCGCCGACCGGGGCAGCCAGCAGACCGTTGGCGTCGTGACCGATGCGGAGCCGTTCTTGCGGGCGCTGGTGGCGGAATTGAAATCATAGCGGCTTGCCGTTTAGCGCCCGCAGTGATGCGTCGGGCGGGTGACGATTCACTGCACGCGCTAAACGACAAGCTTGGAATGAAACATGAAGAACCCGCGCATCCTCATGTGTCCCGCCGACCATTACGGCATCGAGTACGAGATCAACCCGTGGATGAGTCGGGCGCGCGGCGCTGCGCCGGACCGTGCGAGGCAGCAGTGGCGCGATCTGCATGACACATTGGTCAAGCTCGGTGTACAAATCGAACTGATGACGCCGCAGCCGGGGTTGCCGGACCTTGTCTTCACGGCGAATGCAGGACTGGTGTTCGGTAAGCGATTTTTCAGCTCGCGTTTCACCCATCCGGAACGGCAGCGCGAGACGCCGCACTTTGATGCTTGGTTCGCCGCGCATGGCTTCAGCGTCGAGCGATTGCCCGAGGGTGTTTACTTCGAGGGGGCCGGCGACGCGCTTTTCTGCGGTCCGATCCTGTTCGCTGGCTATCGCATTCGCAGCCACGCGGCTGGGCATCTGCACCTGGGCAATGCATTGCAGCGGATGGTTTTGCCTGTCGAATTGATCGACAAGCGGTTCTATCACCTCGATACCTGCTTCTGTCCGCTATCGCCCGATGAGGCGATCTACTTTCCAGGCGCATTCGATGCCTATGGCCGAACGGTTTTGCAAAAGCACATTCCGAAGTTGATCGAAGTAGTCGAGAAGGAAGCGGAGCGATTCGCGTGCAATGCGGTGGTGGTCGGCAAGAAAGTGGTTGTCAACGCCGGAAGCGATCAGCTTGCGGCAGACTTGCAACAGGCGGGCTATGAGTGCTTGTCGGTCGAGCTGGACGAATTCATCAAGGCGGGCGGCAGCGCGAAATGTCTGACGCTGCGGCTCGACGGTGAAGACGCGGCGGTTTGGTAGTCGTTTGCGGCGTAGCACGGCGTGAGTCTGCTAGGCCGCAAGCGGCTATCGGTCACCAGCGCACGTCGCATTTCGGAGGCGGCAGGTTGCTTTTCTTGCGCCACGCCAGCCAGAACATCGCGAAACTTGCCAGCACCGCGACGAGGTGCAGGCGAAACGCCAGCTTCTCCGGAATGGCGATGGGGTTCCCCTTGGAGCCCAGATTGCCATCCAGATAATCGAAGCACAACATCAAGAACGCCACACCGAGCGTCAGACCGGCGGCCAGATCTTTGAACGTCAGGAACGGGGTCAGTTGCGGCGGAATGGGAAAGAGATTCTTCTCCAGCACCGCGGCGGCAATGCAGAGAACCCCGGCGAGCAGCATGAATATCAGGTAGCCAAGGAAATGGCCATGGGAGAACAGGAGGCCCCACATAGAGGCGCCAGGAACTTTTTCGGACCACTTGGCCTCGGTTGGCGTCGGCAAGTCCATGTGCCAGGGGAAGAACGACAGGACGAAAATCGCAAAAACGCAAGCCGTCGGCACGAAGGCGAGCCAGGCACCGGTCATCTCGCAGGCGCATGACTTCGTATACTCGCCGGGCGGCGGCGGGGGAGGCGGTGGCAGCGCGGGGACAGACTCCGGTTGGCTCGGCGCCGGTCTCGGTGGCGCGCTCATCGGCGGCGGCGGCGCAGGGGCAGGGCCCAGGCCGAACGTCTCGCCAGGCGCGCTCGACACCGGGGCCGGCGGCGGCGCGGGAGGCTTCGGCACGCTCGGCGGCGGCGCCAGCGACGGCGCCATGAATTGCTTCGAGCAAAGCGGGCAGCCCAGCACCTGGCCGGCCTTGTCATCGGGAATCGTGACGCGTTGGGTGCAATGCGGACAGAACAGGTCCATGGTTGGAGAATTTCCTTATACGGAAAAAGGAGTTCGTTGCCGTCATTACACTGTGAAAGAGGCCGAATGACAAGAAAAAACCGCGAATTGAACCACGGGGGGAAACGGGGAGCACGGGGAGGAGAGAGGAATAGGCATCGGGTTCGACCCGCGACCCATTGGAGTCGTCAACACAGATTTCGCCCCCGTGCTCCCCGTTTCCCCCCGTGGTTCACTTCTGAGCTTGGCAGATGGCCGGCGGCAGGAAGTCGAGCAGATCGGTCGCGATCAGGCTGACCTCGCCGATCTGGTCGCGTGCAAGATCGCCCGCCTTGCCGTGCAGGTAGACGCCAAGCTGGGCTGCCTCGAAGGCCGACAGCCGTTGGCCGAGCAGGGCGGCGATCACGCCGGTGAGCACATCCCCCGTGCCGCCCGTCGCCATGCCGGGATTTCCTGTGGTATTCTCGTAAATGCGTCGGCCGTCGGTAACGATGGTTCCGCGCCCCTTGAGCACCACGATGCACGCATGGCTCTGGGCAAACTCGGCGGCCAGGTCGCGGCGTCGGGTTTGCACACTCTGCACATCGGTCTGCAAGAGGCGTGCGAACTCGCCCGGATGCGGCGTGATGATGCGCGGCGATCCTTCGCAGCGGAGCTTCTCGGATTGCCCGGCGAACGCGTTGAGGCCGTCGGCATCGATGACCATCGGCCGCGGCGTTTTTCCGGCAAGCTCCGCCAAGAGGGCCGACAGTTCCGGTCCCCGATCCAGCCCCGGACCGATGGCGACGACATCGTGCGCCTGGCCCAGACGCATCAAAGCTGGCAAGGCTGCTGCGGCGATGCGCCCTTCAGCGTCCTGGCGCAAGAGGGCGGTGGTGTAGCACGCATTCCCCGCGGCGACGATCGGCAGAATGCCGGCAGGGATCGCGACCTTCACCAACCCGGCGCCAGCGCGAAGGGCCGCACTCGCGCAGAGGACCGCCGCTCCCGACATGCCCCGGCTGCCGGCGACAACGAGCACTCGGCCGCAGTCCCCCTTGTGACTGTCGGGCGCACGCGGCGGCAGCGTTGGCAAGGCGGTGACGACTTCGAGGATGTTCATGGTGATGGTTCCACGTTGAGATTTCGCCGCTTGCGGCTTTGCGCTCGCAAGGCGACACGCGAACGCTAAACAAACCGGGCCGCGCTTATACAATTCGTATAGTCCCTGCCGCGTCCCTTGTTCAGTGGTTGGATCCACGCCATGTCCTATCAGCCCGCGGAAAACCTCAACAATCGCACCTTCATCGGCTTGATCACGGCACAGTTTCTGGCCGGGTTCAACGACCAGGCGATTCACGTCGCGGCAATGTTCTACGCGATCCACACGGCCATCCTGTCGGAAGCCAAGGCCATCACGTTGATGCCGATCTTGTTTTATGCTCCGTGGGCCATCTTCTGTACGCTCGCCGGCCACTTTGCCGACCGGTATTCCAAGACAGTGACGCTCCGAGTGTGGAAGTTCTCGGAGGTGCTGATCTCGCTTTTCTTGCTCCTGGGTTTCTACCTTGGCTCCAGCGGCGGCATGCCGCACACGGGCGGCTGGATCGTGATGTCGTGCGTTTTTCTCATGGGAACCCATGCCGCGTTCTTCGCGCCGGCGAAGTATGGGGCTATGCCCGAGATCCTGCGGCCGCACATTCTGTCGCAGGGCAACGGCATCCTCGAGTCGACGACGTTTCTGGCCAGCATTCTCGGTACGGTCTCCGGCGGCCTATTGTTCAACTACTATCGCGACACGCCGGCGATGATCGCGGTGGTGCTGCTCGTCCTGTCGGTCATTGGCGCTGGGACGAGCTTCATGATCGCCTGGCTGCCGGCGGCGAGCCCCGAGCGGCTGTTTCCTGCGAACCTCTTCAAGCCGCTGGTTGAGAACCTCAAGATCATGTTCCGCTCTCGGCCTCTTGCCCTGGCGGTGCTGGGCATCGCATTTTTCGTCTTCATGGTTTCCTACATGCGCGCGTCGATGCTGATGCACGGGGAGACGCGTAACCCTCGCTGGAACGAGCAGTACACCAGCTTGATTGTTGCCACCGTCGCGCTCGGTGTCGGCCTGGGCAGTCCGCTGGCGGGTTATTTCTCCGGCGGCAAGATCGAACTCGGCCTCGTGCCGTTCGGGTGCATGGGCATGACCATCGCCCTCGTCCTGTCGGCAATCGCCCTGCAGCATACCGCGGTGCTGGTGATAACGCTCATCATGATCGGCTTCTTCAGCGGGTTCTACATGGTCCCGCTCTACACGCTCTTGCAGCACCGCGCGCCGAAAAAGAGCAAGGGGGAGCTGGTCGCCACCAGCAACTTCATCAACGTCACCGGTGCCATCGCGGCATCGATCCTTTTCTTCCTCCTCGTGCAGGCCGGGCAGGTCACCAACCTGACTCCTCTGATCCAAGTCCAAGACAAGGTGGCCGAGGGGAAGATTACCGACATCAAATATGTGCCTCACAAGCACGGCAAGATCGAGAAAGTGACCGTTGAAACCAAGGATGCCATCATCGACTTCACTGCAAAAAGCAAGAAGACCAGCGAGGAGATCAAGCAGCAGCAAGCAGACCAGGATGGGTTCCGTGAAGTACTTCGGGCGATCGGCTTTGAGGACGACGATCTCATCGACGAGCGCACCGTCAGTTTTCCTGACAATTTCTTCGACGTCCTCGGCGGTGCGCTGCAGATCGGCGATCCGGCGACCGTCAGCAGCTACGAGCTGCGCGGCGTTGAACACCTGCTCATTCGCAAGACGGGGCAGCCGCTCGATTCAATCTACGACAAGGAACGCTTGCCTCGCTATCTGTTCCTCGGCGCCGCTCTGATGACAGTGGCGATCTTGTTCCTGCTCTGGCGCAAGCTGCCCGACTTCTTTGTGCGCACTCTGTTCTGGTTCAAGTCGCTGGGCAAGTATCAGCTCAAGGCTGTCGGCATGCAGAACCTGCCGACCGAAGGCCCGGTCATCCTCGCCACCAACTGCAATAATTTGTTGAGCTGCTTGCAGCTCGTGTCGGCCACGGATCGCTCGACGAAGGTGATCTTGATCGAGGATCGCACCTCACTCCATCACGGCACCCTGCTGAGCTGGCTGGCGGAGCGTGCCATCCTCATCACGGTGAAACCCGGAGCGGACAACAGCTTGTCGTGGGCCGATGCGAAACGTGAAGCCCTCGAGACTCTGCAGGGCGGCCACCTGCTTGCCATCAGCATGGAGCATCCCGAGCATGCCGGCGCCGTTGCAGCGCTCATGGAAGAGGTGTGGCAACAGACCGGCGCTCCAATCGTGCCGGTTTTCTGCGGCGCGATCGACGACAGCACGCTCGGCGTCTCGCCGCGCGTGCGCGTCGTTTTCGGCGAATCGCCGGCCACGACGTCGCCGGAGACGCTACGAGCGGAAATTACCAAGCTGGGCGACTGGATTCGGCTGAATGATGACAGTGCGGGGAGTGAACATCATTAACTCCCCTCTCCCTCCGGGAGAGGGGTAGGGGGTGAGGGTGTGGGGCTCATTGCTTCGCAACAATTCATACCTTGTCAGCGCCGTGCGTGCGCCGTTTGACATTAGGCCACCGACCCTCACCCCCGGCCCCTCTCCCGGGGGGAGAGGGGAGAAAAGCTCACTTCAAGGACTCCAACGGCCGCAGCCGCATGGCGCTGAATGCGGGGATGAAGCCGCCGATGGCCCCCATCAACAAACAGTAAACGATGCCAGCGCCCAAAACGCCGAGATCGAAGGTGAGTTGCAGGACCACGGTTTTGCCGCCGCCGCCCGGCCCGCTGCTGATGATGCTCGTGACGGTCGTCGAGTCGAAGAGCAGATAGGCGCCGATGCAACCGATCGAGCCACCCAGGATCGCGATGATCATCGATTCGAATTGGAACGACAAGAGAATCTGCCAGCGGCGATACCCCATCAGCCTCAGCACGCCGATATCCTTACTGCGCTGACTGATGGCGGCGTACATCGTGTTCATGATGCCCAGAACGCCGCCAATCGCCAGGATGAAGGCGACCAGGTAGCTCGCGACACTAAATTGCTTACTGGTGTCGGTCATCTTGGCGTAATAGTCTCGCTCGGTGACAGCTTGCAAGTTGCGCTCTCTCTTGAAGTTCTTGATCAATTCGACCGCCAGCTTCGCCTTGGCCGCGCCGCCCGTGCGGATCACGTAAGAGCAATAGGAATTCTCGCGGCCAAAGTTCTCCTGAACATGGCGATCACGCGTCCAGATTTCAGAGCCGAACGAGGCGCTGCCTTCCTCCATGACGCCGACGATGACCCACTTGCGCGGGCCAAGGACAAGCGTGTCGCCGGGCGCGAGGGTGGCTTTGCCGACGTCGCTGGCGAGGTCGCGCGCGATGCCGTGGCCAATGACGACTTCGAGCGCGGTTTCAGCTCCCTGGACTTCACGGACGCCGCCGGCGCTGGGCCAGTCGCCGCGGCCAAGCTTGACGCCATGGATTTCCGCGGCGACTTTCATGTCGTCGAGGCCGCGCAGTTGCACAAAACGGCGCGTGCGGCCGCCGGGAACGGGGTCGGGAATCATGTACATCACGACGACGTAAACTTCCTGAGAAGCGAGCACGATTTCGTCCTGCAAATCCTTGGGCAGCAGTTTGACGCTGAAGGCGGGAAGATTGCTGAACGCCTCGTCAACGGCGCCATCGGACATGACCATGACGTTTCCCGGATCGCCGCTGCTGGCAATCAAGCGATCCATGCCTTTGACGAACGAGAGCATGAAGGTGAGCAACCCGGTGACCGCGGTGAAGGCAAGCGCGGTGACGAGCGTCGTCTTCCAGCGATTCTGTAGATTGCGAAGATTGTAGCGCAGCGGCACCTTGCGGATCGGCGTCAGGTACAAGAGGATCGGCAGGATCGTCAGGAACAGGCCCGCGATGCCGAGTAGCACGAACGCCGCCAGGACGGGGTGCTCAGCGAGCCAGTTCAGATACGGGTTGCGGAAGGTGTTCATAGTTAGCCCGCCGTTTACGGCGGGTCCGCTGCGAACCCGCCGTAAACGGCGGGCTATATGACATCACGCCACCTTCGAAAATACCTCCGAAACCTTGACCGAGCGCGCCGTCCATGCAGGGAGTGCGCTCCCCACAAAGGCGGTGATCGTGCCTATCGCCAGGCCCCACATCAATGCCGCCTCCGGAATGCGGAACACCGGGAAGAAGCCGATGCGGAATGGGATGCCGCCCCATTTTAGATTGAAGAAGGCATACGTCGCCCCGGCCGCCAAGAGCCCGGCAATCGCGCCGACGAAGATCGCTTCGCCCAGAATCAACAGAAATACCTGATTGGGGCTGTACCCCAGCACCTTCATGACCGCCATCTCGCTGCGGCGTTCGCGCACGGTGATGCTGATCGCGTTGGCCATCACCAGCGACATGATCAAGAGCATACCGGGGACCAACACCCACTTCATGGCCCAGATGATCATACGGTAGGCTTCCAGGAACGAGCCAATAAGCGACGACGCGGTCTCCACTTTCACTAGAAACGGCGCGAACTGTGGCGATTCCTCGACGATGCCGCCGATCTTGTCGAACATGTCCCGATCGCCGACGCGGATCCAGATCAGGTTGAGCCGTTTGTGGGCAAGCGTGTGTTCGCGGTTATTGTTCCGCTTGTACAGGTCAAACGCGTTGTTAAAGTAATCCATCCGCATGATGGCGCTGGCGTTGTATCGGCCATCGGGCAGCGCACCGACGATCTCGAATTCCAGATCGATTCCCTTGTAGTTGACGCTGGTCAGCTTGAAGCGATCGCCGACGCGTTTGTTGAGCGACTTCAGCTTGTCCGCGCCCAGCAAGCAGGCCTGCGGGTTCTCCTGCATTGCTTTGACCAGCTTCGGATCGAGGTCGCCCAGGTCGTCCATCATCGGAATGATCTGCTCCGGATGCATGACGAAGAAGAAGACCAGCGTATCAGGCGCGACCTTGTTCGGATCGGTCGTGCCGCCGTAGAACGACCAAGTCATGAAATCGTTGGGGCCGTAGAGTTTTTTACCGTTGGCATCCACCAACTCCGGCAGAAACTTGGGCGAAGAGGGATTGAGGTAGTCTGCGTGCGTCATCGGAATCTGGCTGGGGACCGACCACTTGTAAGTGACGATGATCTTGAAATCCTTGGAGCGCTCGACCTGGATCAGATCGATGAAATAAATGATCGTCCAGATCATGGTGATCACAAAGGCGAGAACGCCAATCGCCGCGCTGGTAAGGGTGGTGCGCAGCAGGTTGCGTCGCAGGTTTTTGAGACCAAGCAAGAATAGCCGCGGATTCGAGAGAATGTACGCGGCGCCCGCCACGATCGCCAGCAGGCCAATGATGGTGGCGGCAAGGTTGACGTAGTCGCCGGCAATTTGCGCGTAGATGCGTGTGAACATGCATTCTCCCTTGTCGCTTACTTCGTGCGCGGCTCCGAGGCCTGAATCGCGTTGCTCCCTGCTCCATCATTTAGCAGCCCCGCCGCTTCCATCTCGGCCGATTCCAGCAGTTGCCCCTTCTCAAGGTGGACGATGCGCTGCGCTCGCTCGGCAGCGCGCGGGTCGTGCGTCACCAGCAAGATCGTTTTGTTCAAACCCTTTTGCAATTCGCCCATCAGGTTCAAGATTTCGACGGCCGAGCGCGCGTCGAGATCGCCGGTCGGCTCGTCCGCAACGATGAGGGTCGGATCGGTCACAATCGCCCGCGCGATGCCGACGCGTTGCTGCTGTCCGCCCGAGAGTTGGCCGGGCCGATGATGCATTCGATCCGTCAGGCCGACCAGATCAAGGACGTTCAACACCTGCTGGCGGCGTTTCGCCGAGCTGAGGGGCAATAGCAGCAGCGGTAGCTCGACATTCTCGTACGCGGTAAGCACCGGCAGCAGATGGTAGAACTGGAAGATGAAGCCAATGCTGCGCGTCCGCCACGAGGCAAGCTGGGACTCGCTCATGGTCGACACGCACTGCCCGCCGATCCAGACCTCGCCGCGATTGGGCTTGTCGAGACCGGCGATCAGGTTGAGCATCGTCGTCTTGCCGGACCCCGACGGCCCCATGATGCCCAGGAACTCGCCTTCCGCAACCTGAAGGTTTAGATTGCGCAGCACCGTAATCTCCTCGCCGCCGCGCGTGAAGGATTTGGTGATGTTGTGGAGATTTAGGATGGGGGCCGCCATGAAAACGCCTTTCGCCTACTAGCCCGGAGCGCCAGCGACGGGGCAGCGGCCCCGCTCGCGTACGTGCGGGCCTGGTTAATTCCCAACCTTGCGATTCAAAAACGTCACAATCGCCCCCATCTGGGGACGTAAAAACTCGGCTTGCTTCTCCATCGGCAACGGCTGCCCGCGTACGTCAAGGGCAGGGAACTTGATCAACACCCGCACCGGCACCGAGCTCTTGCCCTGATCTCCCATCGGCATGATGCGCGACACATGACCCGCGTAAAAGCGGTCCGGAAACGCCTCGGCCCGGATGCGGCACTCCTGGTCCTTGAACACCTTGGCAATGTCGCGCTCGGCAATCGCCAGATCGACTTCCATCTCGTAGAGGTTCGCCATCTCGCACAGACTCGCTGCCAGACCGCTGGAGAACGCCGACGGATTCACGAGGTTGCCTTCCTCCGCCTTCTTGCTCAAAATGATGCCGGCGACCGGCGCCTCGACGCGGGTATTGCCCAGCTTCCACTTGGCTTTTTTCAGGTCGGCCATGGCTTGTTGATGCTCGGCCTTCATCGCCGCGATCTTGGCGTCGCGCGGCCCCTTTTGCATCATCTTGTGGGCAAGCTGCAAGCGTTTGACGCGCGACTGCATCGACAGGTAGCCCCCTTCCGCGGATTCGAAATCCTCCGGCGACACCGCCCCGCGCTGCTTGAGCGAAACGGTACGCGTGTATTTGGACGAAGTCTGCTCGTATTGCGCGCTGGCATCGTCCAGCTCTGCCTTGGCTTGATCGATTTCGTCCTGGCGGTACTTCTCCAGTTCGTTAATCCGCGCCTCGGCGGCCCGCATCGTACCAAGCGCGCGTTGATAATCGGAACGATACTCGACATCCTCCAGCACGGCCAAGACGAATCCCTTCTCGACGAACTTGCCCTCCTCGATGTTGAGCTTGACGACGGTTCCGGAAATCTTCGGGCTGACCTGGACCAGCCGAATCGGCACGATGTAACCCTTCGATTCGAGCTTGATGTCCGAAACGCTCAGGTTAGCGTCGGCCATGCCGGGCACGGCGACCTTCTCGGAACCAGGCGCCGCGCCTTTGCCGAGGTTCAAGCCACGCTCCTCGGCCAGCTTCTTGAGCAGGTCATCATCGATCGGCGCAAAGGCCTCCAGGGCAAGGAAGCCGGCCGTACCGAGGAGCACGATGCACAACGCCCAGGGCAGCCACCAGAGCGCGCCGCGCGTAGATTCGCTAGTCTCCGTCAGGCGCAGCGAGCGCACGCGCTCGCTGAGCGATCCTGGAGACGTGGTCGCGGGGCCATTATTTGCCATTTCGCTCATGTGGCACCTCGGTTCGCAGCTTGTCGTTTAGCGCCGGCATTGCGCCAAGCGGCTCAAGCATATTTCTTTCTGGTTCGTTGTAGGAGTCGGATTCTTGCTGACAACGGCCCCCACAAATAAGTACTCAGCATCACTACTGTCCGGTTATATGTGGCGCATTCAAATCTCAAATGCAACACCTCGGCTAACTGATCTTGAGTGAAATATCGCTGGGAGGTTCGATAGGGGCGTGTTCAGGAAGAACCCCAACCGAACGGAGTCCCAGCGATGGCCCACTAGCTTGCCGCAGCGGAGAGAGAACGTCTATGCGTCTTGAAAGCCCAAAGCAAAAACCAGGCCGAGATCGCTCGTTGCCTCGGACGTGACCGCAGCACCATCAGTCGCGAGCTGCGCCGCAATCCGACCGGCGACTCCTACTCCGCCGTCGCTGCCCAACGCCAGGCCGAAACTCGCCGCCGGGAACGCCCGCTGACGGCCAAAATGGAATGTCCCGACATCAATGAGTACGTGCGCCAAGGTCTGACGCACTATTGGTCTCCTGAGCAGATCACCGGTCGTCTGCGTCGCGACTTTCCCGACGACCCGCAGCGGCATGTCTCGCACCAAACCATCTACGCCTGGATCGACGCTGATCCCTAGCGCGACCACTGGGAGCAGTTTCTGCGCCACGGCGGCCGCAAGCGTGCCGAGCCGGAAAAACGCTGGAAAATCGTCGATCCGGTGGCGATCGGCGACCGCCCTGCCGCCGCCAACCAGCGTCTGCGTTTCGGCGATTGGGAAGGCGACACCGTGGTCAGCCGGGGACGCAAAGGCGGCGTGCTCACGTTGGTCGACCGTCGTTCACGCTACACCCTGGTCGAGAAAGTTCGCGACCTCAAGGCGGACACGATCAATGCGGCCATGCGTGTTTCCCTCGCCGATCTCCCTGAAAAACTGCGCCGCACCATGACGCTCGACAATGACAAGGAGTTCGCCGGCCACGAAGAACTTGCCGAGTGCTTGAACCTGGACAACTATTTCGCCGAGCCGTATGCTGCTTGGCAACGCGGCACCGTGGAGAACAACCAACGGCCTACTGCGTCAGTTTTTCCCCAAGGGGACCGACTTCAAAACGGTGCGTCGGTTCGAACTACACCAAACCCAGGATCTCCTGAACAACCGTCCGCGCAAGTGTCTCGACTACCGAACTCCCGCCGAGGTTCTCGGACCACGGCTAGCAGCCCGTTGAAAAACGCCTCTTGACAGGCATGGTATGCTGTTGCCCAGATGTTGGGGATATCAACGTACCGAAGACCAAGGAGTCACGATGGCTCTGGGCAAACGAAAACGCGAAGAGCAAGGGCTGTGGATCGCCACCA
>SHZY01000060.1 GCA_009692065.1 Gemmataceae bacterium | reverse complement strand
ACAAAAACAGTTACCCAACGGGCATCAAGGTCACCGACGACGAACTGGCGTCGATGAATCTTCGCCCAGCAAAGTTCCACGGCGAGTGGAACTATACCATCAGGCCGTCCGGATGAAGTTGTAACACTAATCGCCGGACAGCCCCTTAGCTTCAAAATCTGCATAAGGAAAAGCATTTTTCTTCCGAACGATCGTAAATAGCCAACCCGGCACGCATCAACTCACGCGCGGGATCTATCATTTGTTTGGGGGTTAGTCTCGCCGCCTGCCTCCCTGCGTTTGTAGCCTGTGTTAATGCCAAAAGCTCGTTGAAACGAGCTTTCAGGAGCTTTTGCATCTCATCGTCGTCCACCGCCGCCTTGAACGGCTTGATTTGTATTTCAATGCGGGGTGGCCCATCGTTGGCTGGATCGGCGTTCACCCCATCGACGCCAACCGAGAATCCCGGAATCGTAAAACAGGCGATTGCCAACAAAGAGGCGTAAATCTTCATTATTTCCCCTATTCTGATGCCAGTAATTCTGCCCCGCATCCATAGGAAGGACGACCTCGGAGGGGGACAACAACCGTGCGATCTCCGTCCGAGCGCATTGTCATGGAGAACTCATTTGCTCGATGGAGCATTGGCGAAACTCGACCTGTCCGCCCGTGGCAACCAGTGCCGTTAGTTCGAGATAATTATTCGCGGTCGTGTTGATAAAAAAGTTCGTTGGCCCGGACATCTTGCTGCGGTCTACGCCTCCCAAAGTGGGATCGAGGCACTCAAACAACGCCGAGACAACGGCCGTGCCGTTCTGCTCGCCACCATTGAGAGCCGTTATTGTGATTTGTGCCAGAAAGTGCCAACAAACAGTGGTATTAGCCTGGATGTTGACGTTGCCAGCCGCGCCGGTAGTCGCGATTACATCACCGGCACCAATATTGGCAGGATTACCGGTATTAAAATAGAGCTTGAAAACTGCCGTACCCGCCGTAGCGTTATGTTTTAGTGTGCCCCACGCATGAATCCGGATCATGTCCCCGACGGCCACATTGAGAGCCAACCCTTGGAGGACTCCTTTGTAATCGGTACCAGCCGTACCCGCACTCAATAACCGTACGTCCCCCCCCGCCTACCGATGCTGTGACCTGGGTGACGCGGTGATACAGCGTGGCGACAACGCCCATGGTTGACTCCTTCGTGCATTTTGCGGACCGTAGTGATTGGATACTTGATTTGACTCGTTGATGAAATCGAAGAATGGAAAAGACGCTTGCTGGACGGTTTTATTTAGCCTTCCCCAATATGTCAAGAGGTGATTTTTAAGTTTGCAGAATTTCTCAGAACAGTAGGTTAGCCGTCTAACGACAACGTTTACGACGGGCCAGGTTTTTGTCCGGCCTCCTTTGTTTCAATGGTGTCGAGGGCCTGGACGATTCGCGCAAGCTGGGTGTCTGTCTAGTCGGCTAAAGTCACGATCTTCCCATTCAACTGAAGGACTCCACATGCCCCCGCGTATTCTCGTTCTCTCCGCGTCCGTCGGCACCGGACATCTGCGCGCTGCCGAGGCCGTCGAACTCGCGCTCAGGCAGACATTGCCGGACGCGACGGTGAAGAACCTCGACGTCCTGGAAATGACCAACCGTCTCTTCAAACGGCTCTACGGGCAGTTCTATCTCGACCTCGTCAACAAGGCCCCGCACGCCCTGGGCTACTTCTACGACATGCTCGATCAGCCGCGCTCGCCGAACGCGCGCAGCGACAAGTTTCGGCTCTACCTCGAAAAGCTCAATCTCAAGTCCTTCGTAAAGTTTCTCAAGGCGGAGCCTTGGGATCTCGTCATCAACACGCACTTTCTCCCCGCCGAGATCATCGCGTCCCTACGGACCAAGAACGAGATTGCGCTGCCGCAGGTGACGGTGACGACTGATTTCGAGACGCATCGTTTGTGGGTCAATCAGCCGTGTGACCGCTTCTTCACGGCGACGCCGGAGGGGGCCCTTTACTTGCAGCACTGGGGAATACCCGCCTCGGACACGTTCGTCACGGGCATTCCGATCCATCCGGTCTTCAGCGCACCGAAGGACAGGGGGGGAGTGCATTGCCAAGCACGGCCTCGCGGGGGATCGCCCGATCGTCTTGCAGCTCTCGGGCGGGTTCGGCGTCGGGCCGATCGAAAAGATCTTTCACGGCATCCTCAGCGTCGAACGGCCGATCCAGCTCGTCACCATTACCGGGCGCAACGAGAAGTTGAAGGACCAGCTCAGCAAGATCAAGCCGCCGCCGAGGCACAAGGTCAAGGTGATGGGCTTCACGAAGGAGATCGACGAGATGATGCAGGCCGCCGATCTGGTGGTGACGAAGCCGGGCGGCTTGACCACGTCGGAGGTGCTGGCGCGCGGCGCGGTGATGGTGATCGTCAACCCGATCCCGGGCCAGGAGAGCCGCAACAGCGATTATCTCCTGGAGAGCGGCGCCGCCATCAAGGCGAACAACATCGCGACGCTGAGCTTCAAGCTGAACGCGTTCCTGCAAGACCCGGCCCGCATGGAAGTGTTGCGCGCCAACGTCCGCAAGATCGGCAAGCCGCGCGCGGCGTTTGACGTGGTGGAGAAGCCGTTGGAATTGTTAAAACGCTGACGCTTAGCGACGCTTCGAAGAAGCGTTCGACACGCCACGCTTCTTCGAAGCGTCGCTAACCGACGGCCCGCATCAACGCCTGCCGAAACTCCGCGATATCCTTGAAGCGCTGCCCCGGCGTGCGCGAGAGTGCTCGGTGGATCGCGACCGCGAGCGCCGGCGGCACCTCCGGGCGATGGTCGCGCAGCGGCACATATTGATGGCGCAGCAGCGACGAGTACCGCTTCCGCTCCTCCTTTGGCAAGTCGAGCACCGGCTGGCCGCTCAACAAGTGATAAAGCACGGCTGCGACCGAGTATTGATCGGCGAGCGGATTCACCTCCTGATAGTTGAATAAGAGCTCCGGAGGCATGAACGACGCGAGATTGACGAGCGCCGCCGTCACGCTCAAGCCGCTGAACGGCGCGGCCTGATACACGCGCGCGACGGCGTAATCCGCCAGCTTGACCACTTCCTTGCCGTCGATCGCCGCAACGAGCACGTTGGTCGGCCTGATGTCATGATGGATGAAATGCTTGGCGTGCGCGTAGCTCAGCGCCTGCAACATCTGGTTGGCCCAGCCCACCGCACGCTGGATCGGCAAGGGCCCCTCGCGCTCGAGAATCTCGCCAGCATTTCGGCCGGGGAAAAACTCGGAGACAAAATAATACCCGCTCGTACAGCCGCCGACTTCGCTCAAACGCAGGATGTGCGGATGATCGAGCTGGCTCAAGAAGCGGGCCGCACGCAGAAAATCGTTGACCTGGGTCTGCGAGCCCTGGAAGCTCGGCTTCACGACCTTGAGCGCGTACAGCGCCGGCTGGCCCGGTCGCCGGCCGAGGTAAGTGACGCCCATGGCCCCGCGGCCCAGTTCGCGCTCCAGGACATAGCCGGGGACGTTGGGCAAGGCGTCTGGGGCGGCGGGGTCCTCGAAACGGCTCAAGAGGGCCGTATCGTCTTCGGAGCGCTCATCGCGCCGTACCTGCACGCGCAGAGTCGTATGCCCGGCACGGATCTGGTCGCCGTCCTTCAGATCGGCGGCAAGGACCTTGGCACCGTTGACGTAGGTGCCGTTGTGGCTGCCCATATCGATGAGCCGGCATTCCGGCGGGTTGACTTCCATCATGAAATGGATGCGCGAGAAGTACTTGTCCTTGGCAAGGAGCTGGAAGTGCGCGTGCTTGGAGCGGCCGACCAGGAACGTGTCGTGCCGGTCGAAGGAGAACTCTTGCCCTTCGTGCGGGCCGGCGGTCACGGTGAGCAGGATCCGCATGGTGCATTACCTTCCCAACATCTGCATGCACGATTTGACAGCCCGAAAATGACTTGCCTTGCGCTTGCAAGTTTCACACACACTGCCCCCCCCTCGCCGCAACGGACCTACCATCCGCACGCCCGCTTGATCATAATCGAAGAGAGAGATTGCGCCGCGCAAAATCCATCCGACTCATTCGCCAAGGCACCACAGGTGTTTGAGGGTCCGCACGTACATGCGCCGGCCTTCGAAGACGGGGGTGCTGCGGAAGGTTTCGAGGGTGTTGCGGGCGATTTCCTTGTACTCGCGCCCCGGTTCCAGCACGATCGTCATGCCGTTGTCGCTGCTGACGTAGACATACTTACCCGCGAGGCAGATGCTGGGATAGACTTGGCCGTCAAACTCGAGCCGGATGTCGTACACCAGTTTGCCGGTCATTGCATCAAGGACGCTGAACGGACCGGAAGCGCTGACGGCATAGATCAAGCCGTCGTGATAGATGGGCGAGGAAAACCAGTAACCGGCCCCTTTGACATTCGCCTTCCACAGCGATTCGACCTTTTCGCTCGACGACGAAGGCAACCGCACGGCCCTGGCGCCGCCGGCGATGAAGTAGGCGATCTGGTCGTGGAGAATCGGGGCGTTCTCGCCGCATTGGCCGAGCTTGTCGGCGACAATCTTGCCGTCGGCGACGCGGACGATGGCGCCGGTAGGAGTCATGACGACATCGGCGCCGTCGATGCGCGTCGGAATCGAGGTCCCGTGCAGGGGCCGCATCTTGATCCGCCAGCGTTCGGAGCCGTCCTTAATGTCGAGTGCAACGAGATCGGTGTAATGCACGAGCAGGGTGTCGCCGACCAGGGTCGGCGAGGAGCCGTGGCCGTAATCCGCGGTGGAATGCTCCAGGAGCTTGAGCCAGCGGCGCGTGCCATCGAGATCGTAGCACGCAACCAGACAGTTGCCATACATGACGAAAACCTGCTTGCCGTTCGAGACCGGCGTGCACTGCGAGTAGCCGGCGGTGCCGTCGCGGTAGGGCTCGGTGGCGCGCGCCATGAGAGGCAGTGCCTTCCGTTTGGTTCGAAGCTCGTTGACTTGCGTCCGCAATCCATCGATCTGCTTGCGAATTTCTTTCGCTTTCTCCTTCTCTTCCTTCATCGCCTTTTCCAGAGTGTTGATCTGTTTTTCCAGGGTCTGCTGCGATTTGGACCATGTCGCGTCCTGCAGACGTTCGTCCTTCAGTTTTTCCTGGTCCTCGGCGCTCCACGGGGGCAGGTCGGCGTAGGTGTTCTTCTTTTCCCACAGAATGTTGCCGTCTGCCTTGTTGATGCACAAAAGCGAAGTGGGCTCCGAGCAGACAAAGATCTTGTCGCCGACGATGATCGGCGTGGCGACGCTGAAGTTGGGCATCTTCGTCTTCCAGACGACGTTCTTGTCGAGGCCCCACGTCTTCGGCGGTTGGGCGCTGGGATAGCGGCCGGTGCCGTCGGTGCGCCAGCCGACCGGCGATTGCCCGAACGCGGGCGCCAGGAAGGTTTGGACCGAAAGAGCAGCAAGAAGGAAGGTTCGCATGATCATGTGGATTGGATCCAGGTGGGGTGGGATAGACGGCGAGTTGACGACCAGTATCCGCGATTCGGCGGAGGTGGTCAAGGAAAAGATGCATTCTCCGATGTGGCACGGTCTCCTGACTGTGCCACTGACCCGACCGAAGGTCTCCTGAATCGCATGAGACCTGCGGTCGAGACGGGTGGCACGGTCAGGAGACCATGCCACAACACGCTTCGCCCGGCGAACGCAAAACGAATCGCCCTTTCCCGTTTCTTGACAAGATGGTACAGTCCACCTCAACGAAGCAATTCTCCTTGGTAAGGACGCCGACTCATGCGGAATGTGCTTGCACTGGTCTTCGGAACCTTGATCGCCTCGATGATGATCGCGGCTCCTTTCAGTTACAAATACTGGCGCGACCGCGAACCCCGTAACTTTCGCGTGGTGGAGGATGGCATCCTCTACCGCTGCGGGCAGTTGCGGTTGCCGCGCATGGAGCAGATCGTGGCCCTCTACGGTATTCGCACTGTCGTCAGCCTTCGCGACGGCAGCCAGGCCGTCGATGAACAGGAGGAGCGCTGGGTGAACGCCAAGGGGCTGAAGTTTGTGCGGATTCCCTATCGCCAATGGACTCCCGACGAAACGGGCAAGGTCCCCGGCGATGAAAGCGTCAGGACATTTCGAGATGTCATGGACGATCCCGCCAATTATCCGGTGCTCGTTCATTGCTTTGCCGGCATCCATCGCACGGGCACGATGTGTGCCACTTTCCGCATCGATTTCCAAGGCTGGAGCAACGCCCAGGCGATGGCCGAAATGCGCGCCATGGGTTACACCATCCTCGACAACCACGAAGACGTGCGCAATTACATTACGAACTACAGTTCGCCGCGCGCCGCCAAAAGCGTTCCGGCAGCGCCTGCCGTGCTTAAGAAATAACCCCGCCCTTGACGCTTCGCGTCTTTCCCCGATAGTATCCTTAAGTTTTTTTGCGCGGACTTGCCAACCCCTCTTCGTTTAGCGCTCGCATGATGCCATGCGAGCGCTAAATGAGGAGGGGCAACCATGGATACCCTCAGGAATGCCGAAGCGTACCGATCTCAAGAAAATCCTCCTCATCGGCTCGGGACCAATCATCATCGGGCAGGCGTGCGAATTTGACTATTCCGGCACGCAAGCCTGCAAAGCCCTTCGCGAAGAAGGCTACACCGTCGTGCTCGTCAATTCCAATCCCGCCACGATCATGACGGACCCCAGTACGGCGGACCGCACCTATGTCGAGCCAATCACCTGGGAAGTCGTCGCCAAGATCATCGAGAAGGAACGCCCCGACGCCTTGCTCCCCACGCTCGGCGGGCAGACCGGTCTCAATACGGCGATGGACCTGCACAAGCATGGCATCCTCGAAAAATTCGGCGTCGAGATGATCGGAGCCAGAGCCGACGTTATCGACAAGGCCGAGGACCGCCAGAAGTTCAAGGACGCGATGATCAAAATCGGGCTGGAAGTGCCCAAGAGCTACGTCGTCAAGACGCTGTCGTATGCGCTGGAAATCCGGGATCAGATCGGGCTCCCTTGCGTCATCCGACCCAGCTTCACCCTCGGTGGCACGGGGGGCGGCATCGCCTACAACCGCGAGGAATTCAACGAGTTTGTAACGCGCGGCCTCGATCTTTCACCTACCACCGAAGTCCTCATCGAGGAATCGGTCATCGGCTGGAAGGAATACGAACTTGAGGTGATGCGCGACAACGCCGACAACGTCGTCATCATCTGCTCGATCGAGAACTTCGACCCGATGGGGGTCCACACCGGCGATTCGATCACCGTGGCGCCGGCGCAAACGCTGACCGACAAGGAATACCAGCGCATGCGCGATGCCGCCCTCAAGATCATCCGCGAGATCGGCGTCGAGACCGGCGGTAGCAACATCCAGTTCGCCACCGATCCCGCCAATGGCCGCATGATCGTCATCGAGATGAATCCGCGCGTGAGCCGATCGAGTGCCTTGGCATCGAAGGCGACCGGCTTCCCGATTGCGAAAATCGCCGCCAAGCTCGCCATCGGCTACCGCCTCGACGAGCTGAAGAACGACATCACCAGCCCAAAAAAGGTGAAAAAGGTGTCAGGACCATTTTCTTCTGAAAAGGGTCCTGACACTTTTTTTGGGCCGTCGGCGTGTTTTGAGCCGACGATTGACTATGTGGTCACCAAGATCCCGCGCTTCGCCTTCGAGAAATTCCCCGATGCCGACCCAACGCTGACGACGCAGATGAAGTCGGTCGGCGAAACCATGGCGATTGGCCGCACGTTCAAGGAGTCGCTGCAAAAAGCCCTGCGCGGCCTCGAGACCGGGCACTTCGGTCTGGGCTGCGATCAGAAGGACGCGTGGGGCACCGACAATCAGCCGTCGGTGGAAGCGGTGATCAAGTCGCTGGCCACGCCGAACACCGATCGCATTTGGCACATCCGCTTCGCCTACAA
This sequence comes from Gemmataceae bacterium, assembly GCA_009692065.1. Classification (GTDB taxonomy): domain Bacteria; phylum Planctomycetota; class Planctomycetia; order Gemmatales; family Gemmataceae; genus SIAQ01. The sequence goes on along the minus strand of SHZY01000060.1, from coordinate 24,488 downwards.
GATGGGCATGACCACCGAGGAGATTCATACCCGCACCAAGATCGATCCGTGGTTCCTCACCAACATCAAGGACATCATCGCCGTCGAGGACAAGCTCCGCGCCTGTGCCAGCCTCGAAGCCGCCAACGACGATTTGCTCTGGGAAGCCAAGCAGCACGGCTTCTCCGATCGACAGCTTGCACACCTTTGGCACACCGACGACCTCACCGTCCGCGCCCATCGCAAATCGCGCGGCGTCGAGGCGGTGTTCAAGCTCGTCGATACCTGCGCGGCAGAGTTCGAGGCGTATACGCCGTACTATTACTCGACGTATGAACGCCCCGCGTCAGGAGTCAGGGGTCAGGGGTCAGGGGTCAGAGATCAGGCAGAAACGCCTTCTTCGCTGACTCCTGAGGATGAAACACGCCCCGCCAAGGACGGGAAAGAGAGAATCGTCATCCTCGGCGGCGGCCCCAATCGCATCGGCCAGGGCATCGAGTTCGATTATTGCTGTTGCCATGCGGCGTTTGCGCTGCGCGAGGCGGGGTTCGAGACGATCATGGTTAACTCGAATCCGGAGACCGTCTCGACCGATTACGATACCAGCGACCATCTCTTCTTTGAGCCGTTGACGACGGAGGACGTGCTCAACATCTGCGATCGCGTCAAGCCGAAGGGGCTCATCGTGCAGTTCGGCGGACAGACGCCGCTGAATCTCGCGAAAGCGCTGGAAACCGCGGGTGCGCCGATCATCGGCACCAGCGTCGATTCGATCGACATGGCAGAGGACCGCAAACGCTTCGGTGAGATGGTCGAGCGCCTCGGCCTGAAGCAGCCGAAGAATCGCACCGCCCGCGATCTGCAAGGTGCGGTCTTCGCTGCCCGCGAGATCGGCTATCCGGTGCTCGTGCGGCCCAGTTACGTCCTCGGCGGCCGGGCGATGGAAATCGTTTACGACGAAGACCGCATGAAGCAGTTCGTCAACCAGGCGATTGAAGTGTCCGCGGGCAAGCCGATCCTGATCGATCAATTTCTCGAAGCGGCGGTCGAGGTCGATGTCGATTGCCTCGCGGACGGCACGCGCGCGATCATCGGCGGCGTCATGCAGCACATCGAAGAAGCCGGTATCCACTCCGGCGACTCCGCGTGCGTCATCCCGCCTTATAGCTTGCCCGCCGACGTGGTGAACGAGATCAAACGGCAAACCAAAGCCATGGCGATGGAGCTGAACGTCAAGGGGCTGATGAATGTCCAGTTCGCAGTGACGGGCATCAAGAGCCGAGCCAAGCCCGATGGCGAACGCAGCGAGCCGTCGGGATGGGTTGTCTACGTGCTCGAAGTGAACCCTCGCGCCAGCCGCACCGTTCCCTTCGTCGCCAAGGCTACCAACGTGCCGCTCGCGAAGATCGCGTCTCTCATCATGGCGGGCAAGACCCTCGATGAACTCGGCATCCATCGTGAGGTTGTGCCGACGCATTTCTCGGTGAAGGAGAGCGTCTTCCCGTTCAATAAGTTCCCCGGCGTCGATATCATCCTGGGTCCGGAAATGCGCTCGACCGGCGAAGTGATGGGCATCGCCGACGACTTCCCGATGGCATTCGCGAAGAGCCAGATCGCCGCCAACAGCGCGTTGCCGAAGGACGGCACGGTGTTCATCAGCGTCAACGACCGCGACAAGAAAGACATCGTCGCGGTCGCGCGGGCGCTGGTCGAAATGGGCTATCACCTGCTCTCAACCCGCGGCACCGCCAAGGCATTGCGGTCCGGGGGCGTGGAGGTGGTGGAAATCTGCAAGCTGCAAGAAGGCCGGCCGAACCTGATCGATTACATGAAAAACCACGAGGTCGATCTGGTCATCAATACTCCGTCCGGCAAGGGAGCGCGAACGGATGAAGGCAAGATCCGCGCCGCCGCCGTGATGAACCGCGTGACCTGCATCACCACGCTCGCCGCCGCCGAAGCCGCCGTCGAGGCGTGCAAGGCGCTGCGCGAGGGCGAGTTGACGGTGAAGCCGTTGCAGGATTGGTTTGCGAAGTAACCTCGTCTACACGACTTTCAACGCAATTCGCTCCGTCCGTTCCGCAGCCGTTTCGATCGCGACTACCCTCACCAGCACCGACTTGAACGCCGGCGTCTTCGAGGCGGAATCGACGATCGCCGGCACCAGCACATTGGCTTCCGGAAAATACATCGCCGCGTTGCCGGGCTTGATGTCGAAGGCGCGTACCAGAATGTTCGGCATCGCGCCGGCGGCGCTGGTCACGGTGACGCGTTGATCGATTTGCAGGCCGAGACGCTCGATGTCGGCCCGGCTCATCAGGATCACGTCGCGGCGTTCCTGGCCGCGGTAGATGTCTTCTTCCTCGTAGACGACGGTGTTGAACTGGCCCTCCGAGCGGATGGTCATCAGGCGAAGCTGATTGGCGTCGCCTCGCAGCAGTGGAATCTGCACCGCGCGAAAGTGGGCCTTGCCGGTCGGCGTCTTGAACTTCGGTTCATGGAAGGTGCGGCCTGCGATGTGGAACTCTTGCTTGGTCGCGTCGATCTGGCCGATCACCTCGTAGCCGGGGATGATCTGAGCGATCATCTGGCGGATTTGGCAATGGTTTTCGAGTGACTTCCAGTTGACGGGGCCATTTGACCCAAGCAGCTGGTCGGCGACGTCGCACAGGATCTTCACTTCGCTGCGTGGATTTGCGTGGCGGGCGATCCCTCCATCACTGAGCCGCACGAAATTGAACATCGATTCCTGCGTCGTCGGCTCCGGCTCCTCGTCGCGCGCCAGCACGGGCAGGATCAACGTCTCCTGGCCGCGGCCCCAGGCGTGGCCGGTGTTGAGCGTCGTGTTGAGATACGTCACCAGTTCCAGCTGGCCGAGCGCACGGTGGGCAAACTTGGCGTCCGGATTGCTGCCGAACAGGTTGCCCCCCAGGCAAATGGCCGAGCGCACGCGACCTTCGTCGGCAGCGCGCATGCACGCCATGGTGTCGAGGCCCGGCGTCGTCGGCAGCTTCACCTTCAAATAGCTTTCGAGATTGTTGAAGACCTGTTCCTTCAAACTCGGCGCCACCCCCATCGAACCGACGCCTTGCACGTTGGAATGCCCGCGGATCGGCAAGAGGCCCGCGCCGGGACGGCCGACCATGCCACGCAGGAGCGCCACGTTGACGATCGCGTGAACGTTTTCGACACCGTGCTCGTGATGGGTGATGCCCATCGTCCAGCCGAAGACGGCGTTTTTTGCCTTGCAGTAGTAGTCGGCGATTTGCTCGATGGTTCCCCGGTCGACGCCGGAGTTATGTTCGATATGCACCCATGGCATAGCCTTGACGTGTTCGACAAAGGCGTCGAAATGTTCCACGTGGAACAGGAACGCGCGATCCTCGGCTCCCCGTTCGAGTACGATCTTCGCCAGGCCCGTTAGCAGAGCGATATCGCCGCCGATGTGCGGTTGCACATAGAGACTTGCGATCTTGGAGCCAAACAAGAGGCTGCGGACATCGGAGGGAACGCTGAAGTTGACGAGGCCGACTTCCTTGAGCGGGTTGATGACGATGACGTGGCCGCCGCGGCGGCGCAGGTTCATGAGGGTGCGCATGAGGCGTGGATGGTTCGACGCCGGGTTGCCCCCGATGAGAACGAAGAGGTCGACGTGTTCGACGTCGTCCAGCGTGACCGTCGCCGTGCTGGTGCCGATCGCGGCGTTCAGGGCGACGCCGCTTGCCTGGTGGCAGTAGTACGAGCAGTTGTTGACGTAGTTGGTGCCGTAGAGACGGGAGAAGAGTTGCAGCAGGAACCCCGCTTCGTTGGACGATCGGCCGCTGCAATAGAAGAAGTTTTCATCGGGGGTCGTTTTCTTGAGTTGCTTGACGACTCGGCTCAGCGCGAAGTCCCAAGCGACGGTGCGATAGTGCGTGTCGCCGGGTCCCGCATAGACCGGCGTGGTGAGTCGGCCGCACCATTCAAGCTCCCGCGGCGACAGGGTTTGCAGTTGCGCCAGGGAATAGTTGGCAAAGAAATCGGGCGTGATGCCGGCTTGCATGTCGGCGACCATGGCCTGGAACGACTTCTTGCAGACCTCCGGCCAGAAGCCGAGCTCATTGCGCATGCCGCCCGCCTGCCCGCCCATGCCGAGGGCGCAGGTCTTGCAAGTATTCTTGGCGCGCATCGCGTGCCAAAGGCGGCGCCAGCCGACGCGTCGCGCCATGCGTAGCGTGTACCAGATGGCGGACCAGCCGCCGCCGGTGGATTTGGGTTGCATAGGTTCGCAGGGCCTGGTCGTGCCGCTTGGGGCTCAGCAGATGCTACGCCGCAAGCGGCACGCTAATCCGATTCCTCCACCCGCGTAATCCGCTTAACCACAAGGGTCGCATAACAACCGCGTGGCAACACGAAACTCAAGGTCAGTTTTTGCTTGCCGGCATTTTCGTCGTCCGGGCCGCTGCGCGATTCGAGATTCTCCGGGAAGCACCAAGCGGCGCGCTCCCCCTTGGAGAAGAACAGAGCCTTGAATCCCTTCAGCTTGAACTGATCCAGTTCCAGGCCTTCCTCCTTGAGCACGCGATCGAAAAACGGTTTGCGTGGGTCGGCGGCATCAAGATGATTTCGGGCCGAATGCAACGGCAATTGGAGCGTCTGCAACTCCTCGCGCAATTTGACGTCCAGCCTGCGTGGCATCGGGACTTCGCCCTGCCGCAACGTGACGGCCGTCAGGTCACGGTGCGAGACTTGGTCGGTCAGCCAATCGACCAGCATTCGATTCCACAAATGGCTCTGGTAGGACGAAAGATAGAGCGTGCGCAATTCAGTCGGCAAGCGTTCAAGGGCGCCGCGGTAATCGTCGGGATGGGCCACAAGGTAATCGACGATCTTCTGCGTGGAGCCGCGCGGCAGCAAGGAGCTGCAGCGGCGCCAGTCGCCCCAGTGCTGGCGCAGGACGGACTTTTCCTTTTTCTGCGCTGCGCGCTCGAAGGCATAGGGCGCCGTCAAGGCCGAGCGCAGGGCCGCTTCGTGTTCGCCGAGGATGATATGCTGGGCGAGGAATGGTCCACCGTGCGCGACGGAGCCGAAGCGCTGATCGTCGTAATAGTTCGGCACGCCGACCTCGCGGACTTCTTCGAGCCCGCGCAGGGCCGCGCTGATCTGGGCGCCGGTCATGGCGCGGACCGTGATGGCGAATTGGTTCGCCTCGATGTGTTGCGATTCATACGCCTCGAGCGTTTTGCCCAGGTAAGTCAGCTGAAGATTGGGATGCGTCAGTTTGCGCTGGGGGCCGCGATAAATGGTGAGGTACTGCGTGGTCTCGGCGTGCCGATCCTTCAGTCCGCCCGTGGAAATACGCCGGACCTCGATCTTCCAGCGTCGGCGAATGATCGCCAGCGCGTCCGGCGTTGTCCAGCCGCGCTTGTCGAGGCGGTAGAGCGAAAAGTCGCCTTCGGTCCCGCCTTGCCGATGGGTGATTTCCTCGACTCGGAAGTCGTCTGGTTTTTGCTTGATGTGCATGCTGGCAAGAAATTCCTTTGCGGCAAAAGCGATTTTTCAAAAGCAAGAAAAACACTATCATTGCGGGTACAGACAAGATAGTCTGATATTTATTGTAGAAAATGAATCGCAAGAGATTGTGCTCACACCCAACAGCTGGCATTCGCCCCTATCCACGCGACCAATTCTTCCACCCTGCTGGAGCACCTGCACCGCCTATCCGCAAGCGCAGGACAGTTCGACATGGACACAATCCTGCGCCGACTGGCGGATCTATTTCACGCAGATGGCATCGGTTGGACACGCCTCGATACAACCGCACCGGACCTGGCGTTCTTCGCGGTGCAGCCTCTTCCTCTTGCGTTTCCTTGGCAGCGTGATGCAAGACTGCCGGCCAGGTTCGAGACGGCACTGTGCGCCGAGGCGGTTCACGACAACGCGGGCGAGTGGCTCATCACCCTGGTCTGGGAACCGGGAGCAACCAAACCGTCGCGGACCTGGCTTTTTCGCTCCAGCGGGCCAGGCTTGAACGATACCGATCCGTGGTTGAAACAGTGCGACAGTGGGCTACTGATGCGCCAATGATCTGGCACCGACGGCGGCTCGCCGGCCGAGCTGCTGGCGCGGCTGGAATTGGCGGCGGCGGTAACGGGTCGGCTCAGCGATGATTTCGGGAACTACCTCACCGGCATCATGGGCTTTACCGAGCTCAGCCTGCTCCACGTTGACTCCGAAAGCGCGCTGCGCCGTTTCTTGCAAGAGGTCCTGGAAGCAGCCGAGCACGGTGCCGACGGGACACGCCGACTGCATCTATTCTGTCGGCGCAACCCGATGAACGGCTGGCCCACGCTTGTCTCGAGCGCGCTGGCAGCGGCAGAAGCCAGGCAGCGCTCCGCCGGGATAGTCGGCCTGCATTACAGTCCGAAGTGCCGGCGGATCTGCCCCTCGTAGCGCTGGATGCTTCCTCGCTGCAAACCGCGGTCGCGGAGCTCGGCAACAACACGAGCGAAGCGACCAAGAACCAAGGCGCCATCCGCTTCAAGGCCCGTGTGACCGAACTGACCGCGCCGCACTGTCGCGAACTGGGCGGCGCAGCGACGCCAGGACCTTACGTCGAACTGACCATAACCGACGACGGCCCAAGCTTCGCCCCAGAACAACGCGCGAAGTTGCGGGTGCGCGGCGCGGATTTGTTCCAGTCAATCCAGACGTAGACGTGGCAGCGACGCTTCGAAGAAGCGTTGCTAACCACCAACCAATTCCACCGGCTTCCCCGACTTGCCCGACGCATAGATGGCCAGAATCACTTCAACCGCCTTCCGGCCTTCGCGGCCATCGACGAGCGGGGCCCGTTTGTTTTGAATGGATTCGACAAAATCGGTCAGTTGACGTGCATGGCCGATATGCGAAATCGCGGCCGGGTTGCTCGACCCGCCCGACGCGCCGACCTTCTGGGCAAAGCGCTGGCGGATGGCGTCGTCATCTGGCTTCGGCGTCTTGAAGTCCCAGCGCAAGAGGTCGTCCTGCTCGATGACGGCCGAGCCTTGATCGCCGTGGATGGCAATGGTTTTCGGGTATCCGGGCCAGATGCTGGTGGTCGCCTGGATGACGCCGAGGGCGCCGTTCTTGAAGCGCAGGGCGGCGACGGCGGTGTCCTCGACCTCGATGCGCTCGTGGGCGAGCATGGCCGTGAAGCCCATGATCTGGATGACGTCGCCCATCATCCAGAGCAAGAGATCGACGTTGTGGATGGCCTGGTTCATGAGGGCGCCGCCGCCGTCAAGGGCCCAGGTGCCGCGCCAGCCTCCTTGATCGTAATACGATTGCTCGCGCCACCACTTGCAGGTGGTTTCGCCGAGGGTGAGTCGGCCGAAACGTCCGGCGGCCACGGCCGCCTTCATCGCCACGTTTGCGTCGCCGAAGCGCGACGGGAAGATGGTGCAGAGCTGGACCTTATTCTTGTCGCAAGCGTCGATGATGCGGTCGCAGCGCTCCTTGGTGATCTCCATCGGTTTCTCGACGACGACGTGCTTGCCCGCGTTGGCGGCGGCCACGGCCGGCTCCATGTGGCTGCCGCTCGGCGTCGTGATGATGATGATGTCCACGTCCTTGCGCTTCAGCATCGTGTCCAGGTCGGGCGCCGTGTCGCACTGGATATTCCACTGCTCCCGGTTTTCCTGCTGCAACTTCGCCGCGCTGGCGGGAATCTGATCGAACACCGCCACGACGCGCGTACCGGGAATATCGTTCAACGCCCGAACATGGAACCGGGCAATCATGCCACAACCAACGATGCCGACACCAAGCATGGAGACGACCCCCTTTGCCGCTTGCGGCTTAGCGCTCGCGGAATACCGTCGGTAGTTTCTGATCTCAGCTCGCGAGCGCTAAGCCGCAAGCGGCTAAGAATCCTTGCGCAACAGCGCAAACGCCTTCCACAAATACTGCAGTCCGCTTAGCGCCGTTGCGATCAGCATCGACCAGACAAGGATGTTGCGTGCCCGATTGAAAAACGTGCTCTCCTCGTAGAACGCCAGAAAAATCGCGAACAGAGCAGCGCACTGCAAAACCATCTTGATCTTGCCCAGCCATTCGGCCCCGAAATTGGCCCCCAGGTTCTCCAGGAACGAACGCAGGCCGGTGATGATAAGCTCACGCGAGACGACGATCACGACCATCCACGGCGTCAGGCCCGAGTTAGGTAGGCCCGCCGAATCCCGCTGCTGCAAGAGGAAGATATACGCCCCGCAGATGACGACTTTATCGACGAGAGGATCGAGATTGCGACCAAGCGTGCTGGTGATGCATTGGAGCCTCGCGACGTAGCCGTCGAGCCAATCGGTGAACGAGGCGAGCGCGAAAATGGCGATGCACCAGAGCCATTCGTGGTGCTCGATGAGCACGAACAAGATGATGCCGAGCACCAGCCGGCCGGCGGTGAGCTGGTTGGGGATATTGAAGACAGGAGGTTCCCTGGGCGGGGTGGCAGTCGCGGTCATATCGTTTGTTATATGAACCGGATTCGTCGCTTGCGGCGTAGCACTCGCAGGGCCCGAACGCTACGCCGCAAGCGGCTCAGTTGGAAACGCGTTTGTTCTTGGCGACCTGAAATCGCAACGTATCCGCCCCCTGGATCACCCAGTTTGTGGAGGTGCGTGCGACCAGCGCGCTCTGAATGGTCTGCGTGTTGGTTCGCTTGCTCGACGACAGGATCTGCACCATGCTCGGCGGCAGGTTTGGTAGCGTCTTGCCATTCACCGCTACGCCCGAGCCGCCGCTCAAGGGAACGCGCATCACCAGGGTCGTCCGTTTGGCGTCCAGCTGAAGACGCAGCATCTCGAACTGATGCGCGATATTCTGCGGCATCGCCAGGTGCGGATTGTCGCGCAGCTCCATGCGGGCGTTGTTGAGGTCGTCGCCGATGAGCACCGTGTAGACGCCGTCCGGCAGATCAACCGGCAGTTTCAACTCCAGGGCGATGCGCTGCTTGGCGCCCTTGAAGGGCCGCAGGGTGACCCAAGCCTTCACCGTATCACCAGGCACGAGGGTGTCGCTTTCCAGCTCGCAGCTCTCGATGTCGGCAACGCGCCGGCCGGGCTGAATCTCGGTCGCGCATTCAATCGACTTGAACCGCAGATTCTCGAATGGATTGTTGTAAAGCTGCTGGACCAACAGGCCAAGCGGAGCGTAGAGCATCTGCGGAGCGCGATCGCCGACCAGGGCATTGCCCGCGAACCAGTCGTCAAGAATCAGCGGCTCGTGCCCCTCGATCTCGATGCGTGCCTTGACGCGCGCCGACATCTCTTCGGGGAAGTTGCCTTCCATATCGACGGAGTTCGTGAGGGCCGCATGAACGAGCGGACCGAGCATGCTGCGCAATCGTGCGATCTTGACGTGGTAGGTCTGCGCCTTGCCTTCGGGCTCCCGCAAAAGGGTGGAGGTGAGCGGCAGCATGTCGGGCTGGCGATCGAGCCAGCCGGCGACGCACGTGCTGGTGTCGGCGTTGATGACGCCAACGGTTCGCATCGGTGAGCCCATCTTGAAGCTCAGCGTGAGCCGTGACATGATCGTGTGCGTGTAGCCGGTCATCATCGGCAAGTCGCAGGAACCGACGCCCATCATCGGGTGTCCGAAGCCGTAGACGCGCTTGCCTTCGATGTGCGTGCACGTACCGATGCCTGACATGTCGAAGTCGCCCGTGATCATGGCAATCGAGAGGGCGCTGCCCGGGGCAAGCGCGATGTTGCGTTCCTCCGCGGGGATGTTGCCCGCCGCGCCGCCGCCCTGCATCGGCACGAGGCCGCCGTCGCGAAAGTGTTCGCGCAAGACCGCGAGACTGCGCGCCGACATGCCGGTGGTCATCACCGGCGTCTTGAGCGGAATGAGCCAAACGCCATCGGCGGCCGTCGGCTGCGGGTCCTGAAAATCTTGCGCCACCGTGACGTTTTTGTATTCGCGTCCGTCGAGCAGTATCGGCGCCGCCAGGCCGATGCGGGCCGGTTTGTTCTTCCCCTCGGCAACCTCGCGGCGCTCATGAGCGGCAGCAAATTCCACCATTTGGCTGAAAGGCGTCACGCCCGCGATCGGCTCTTTGCCGAAGGCCCACGCGTACGCCACCGCGCCAAGCAGCTTGCCTTGCACGTAAATCGGACTGCCCGACATGCCCTGGATGACGCCGGTCTTCTCAAGATTCATCCCCGACAGCCGACACAGGATCAAATCACGCCCGGGACTCGTGTTCTTCAATACGCCGAGCACCTCTGCGTCAAACGATTCGATCTTCACCCCTTTGACAACGCTCTTGCCCTGGCCTTTCATGCCTGCCTTGACGTCATCGACATTCCAGTACGACTCGGCCTTCGGCAACACCGGCGCCGGCGGAGCGGGCTGCTGAGCGTAGAGAAAAGGAATGGCAAGAAGGGCGAGAGCGGTCAAGCCGAGGGCAGGTTTCATCAAGAGCTCCAGTAGGACCGGAGAGCAAGCGCGGGCACCAATGAATTGTAGCACAAGGCCGAAGAGGCGAACAATGCAAATTGGCGGCGGGGTATTTACAATAGGGTGTGACGACCGTCCAAGCCCTGGAATGAGGTACTCCGAATTCCAGGGCTTCGGAGTACCTCATCCCTGGGCTTGCAAATTTCCCTTTGGTACCACAATGTCCGCAACCACTGCCACCCACGGTCGCGTCTGCATCCTGGCGGCCGCGATCCTCTGGAGTCTGTCCGGCGCCTTCACGAAGGCGCTCACGACCGAGACGTTCCTCGGCGTCCACGCGCCGTTCCTGGAACCGCTCGTCCTCGGCGGCAAAAACGTGCCGGTGCAGATCGCGTTTTATCGCGCGATTTTTGCGGGGCTGGTGCTGGTGCCGACGATCCGATTCGGCGAGCTTCGTTTTCGGCCGCTGATGATCGTCATGGCGCTGGTCTTCGCCGTGATGAATGCGACCTTCATCTCGGCACACGCGTTGGGGACCGCGGCCAATGCGATTCTGTTGCAATACTCGGCGCCGCTTTGGCTCTACCTTGTGTCGATCTGTTGGCTCGGCGAGCCGTCCGATCGCCGCGGCACGATCAGCCTGTTTCTCGGTCTGGCCGGCGTTGCGATCATTATCGGCGGCGGGTGGGATGCGGGGGAGCTCTTCGTCATCGGCATCGGCCTCTTGAGCGGTTTCACCTACGCCGGCGTCGTCCTGTGCCTGCGCTGGCTGCGCGACTTGCCGTCCGGCTGGCTCACCGTGTGGAATCACCTGCTCGCCGCGGCAGCGCTGATTCCGTTCGTATTGATGTTGCATCCGCCGACGTGGACGCAGTTCGTCGTACTGTTTCTCTTCGGCGCGATCCAGATGGGTTTGCCCTACTTCCTGATGGCGCGCGGCTTGCGCTCCGTCAGCGCCCAGGAGACCGGCACCCTCACGCTCCTGGAGCCGATCCTCAATCCGCTGTGGACCTACCTGGTCGCGCGCGAACTACCTCACTCCTTGACTTACGTCGGCGGGGCTGTCATCCTGATCGCGCTGGCGTACCGCTACTGGCCCGGCAAACCGCAGTCCGCAACCGACCAAGCCCCAGGATGAGCGCAGCGATTCCTGGGGGTCAGAGGCGCCTCAAGGTTTCTTCTTGTCATCGTCCGGGTACAAGTCGGGCAACGCATTTTGATGCACGCCGATGATCGGCTGATCGACCGCGCTGTCGGGCAGCGGTACCGCCTTGGCGGGCTTGGCGGTGAGCTTTTGCAGCTCCTTGGGGTCGATTTGCTGCGTCTGGTCCTCAGGCTGGACGGCTGCCAGGAGCGCGGCGCCAAAGAGGACGGTGAAATGAAAATTCGCCACGCTGAGCTTGTCGTTGGGCAGAAGTGCCGCCCGACGAATACGCGTACCGTTGACGCGGGGGCCATTGGTGCTGCCCAGGTCGCGCAAGAGCAGTAAGCCGTCGGTCTTGACCAGGACGCAGTGCATCTTCGAGACGCTCTTGTGGTCGAGCCGAAGGTCGCACTCTTCCTGCCGGCCGATGACCGTCATTTCTTTGGCGACTTCCACCGGGGAGCCGCCGTCCAGAGGCACCAGTTGGGCACGCATGAAAACCCGGTCTTTGTTGAGCGTTCGCGTCAAGCGTTCAGACCGTGGGCCGATCTGCCAGAATCGCGAATCGTACCTCATTAAATCACAGAATTCTTATGCCGTCGAGAGGCGATCGTCTGGTAAAAGACGCGGAAATGGGTTATCTTGACGAACGCACCGAGTTTACCGGTTATGGCGAGCCGGGAATACGCTCAAGGACGATCTGATGCGTTTGGCCCATTTCATTCAACGTTATCCACCCGCCTTGGGCGGCTCCGAAGCGTACTTCGCTCGCCTGAGTCGTTACTGCGCCGGGCACGGCGATGCCGTCACCGTCTTCACTTCGAACGCGCTGAGCCTGGACGCTTTCTGGTCGCCCTCGGGATCCTGCATGCCCGCCGGGGTCGAGACCGACGCGGGTATCGCGATCCGGCGTTATCCACTCTGGCGCATGCCCGGCCGGCGCTGGCTGCTCAAAGCGTTGTCGCTCTACCCGCATCGACTCTGGCAATGCTTGACGATGCCGTGCAACCCGATCTCCTTGGCGATGTGGCGCGACGCGGGCGCCGATTTTCTCCCCTCTCCCACTGGGAGAGCGGTCGTGGGTGAGGGTGGGTTTGACGCCGTCCACGTCTCCGCATTTCCCTACGCCTTCCCGATCGCCTGCGGCTGGCGCTTGGCGCGACGCCTCAACATCCCATTCTACGTCACGCCGTTCCTGCACCTCGGCAACCCTGACGACCCGCACGATCGCACGCGGCGCAGCTACACCTCGCCCGCCTTGCTTTGGCTCCTGAAAGAAGCGGACGCGATTTTTGTGCAAACGCCGAGCGAGCGCGCCATGGCACTCGCCCTGGGTCTGTCGCCGGACAAAGTGATCTTGCAGGGCCTCGGCGTTGAGCCACGCGAATGCACGGGGGGCAATCGCGCCGAGGCGCGGCGACGCTGGAACCTGCCCGACGATGCGTTCGTCGTCGGCCATCTCGCCAACAACAGCTGGGAGAAGGGCACCAACGATTTGATCCAGGCGATTGAGCCACTCTGGCGCCAAAATCGTCCGATCTACTTACTTCTCGCCGGCCCGGAGATGCCGAACTTCACGCGATTCTGGCAAGCATTCGAACAGCGATTTCCGCCCACTTTCGTTCGTCGCCTCGGCCCGATCAGCGATGCCGAAAAACGCGACTTCTACGCCGCCATCGACGCCTTCTCGTTGCCCAGCCGTTCCGACTCGTTCGGCCTCGTCTTGCTGGAAGCCTGGGCCAACGGCGTGCCGAACATCGCCTATCGCGCCGGCGGCGTCGCCGATGTGATCCGGCATGACATTGACGGGCTGCTCGTGCCGTGCGGCGACATCGCGGCCCTGAGTGCGGCCCTGCAGCACCTGCAGGAGGATGTGGATCTCCGCGTCCGCTTGGGGATGGATGGCAAACACAGGTTGCCGCGAAATTTCCGCTGGGAGGACAAACTGGCCTTGGTGCGCCAAACAATCGCCGCCACCGCGGATCAACAAGCTGTACTGTCGTCGCCAGGTGTGATAAACTCACTTTGACGCGGCGAGGACCTTAGCCCTAAGCGCAAGCGAGGGCGGGCCATTCCTGGCTTGCGCTTTTTGAAGTTGCGCTTTTCGGAGCACCGAAGGTGCGGCAACAAATCAGCCCAGGGCAACGCCCTGGGAAACAGGGCCTACGAAAGGTTTCGCCCTGAAAGGGCACAACAGAGCGAGTTCGCGATACGTTGTCATGCCCTTTCAGGGCGTTGAGGTGCGAGCCATTGCAAAACCCAGGGCGTTGCCCTGGGCTGATATGTTTCGGCCCCTTCGGGGCAAGAAAATCGCAACTTCAAAACTTGCGCTTCGGGCCAAGAACGGAGGGACTCACATGCTAAACCGTCGTGATGCAATGCTACGGATGGGGCAGGTCGGCGTTGGTGGGCTGACGTTGCCGAGCTTGCTGCAAGCGCAGACGCATCCGGGAACTCACGCCTCCGACTCGCCAACGGGATCGAGACGCGCCAAATCGTGCATCCTCTTGTACCTCTGGGGCGGGCCGCCTCAGCAGGACATGTGGGACATGAAGCCCGACGCGCCCACGGGCATCAAAAGCGCGTTTGCACCGATTCAAACGAACGTCAACGGCATTCAACTCTGCGAACATTTGCCGCGGTTGGCGCAACATGCCGACAAGTTGGCCCTGGTCCGTTCGGTCACGCATCCGAGCAACAACCATGAGCCGTCCGTCTACTACACGCTGACGGGCAAGGTGAACAACACGCTGGCGGTGCCGCGCAATCAGCGGAACCGGCGCGACTTCCCGAACATCGGCTCGATGGTGTCCGCCCTGACACCGCCGGGGCCGATGCCCGCCTCCGTGACGATCCCGCGGCCCATCGGTCATGGCGGCGTCACCTATTCGGGGACTTATTCGGGCTGGCTGGGTCCGCGCCACGACCCGATGGAAATCCGCGAAGCGCCCAGCGCCAACGAACGCTATGCCACACCGGTCGAATTGCCCAGCGATCTCTCGACGACCAGGCTCCAGGCGCGCCGCGGCTTGCTCAACGTGATCGACGACACCGAGCGCACCTTTCAGAATGGCCGAGCATCGGAAGGCCTGACCGGCTTCCACGAGCAGGCCTACCGAATGCTCACCTCGTCGCAGGCTCGCCACGCCTTCCGGGTCGATCAGGAGCCCAGCTGGCAGCGCGATCGCTATGGCCGCAATGAATATGGCGAGAGCTTCCTTCTGGCGCGTCGGCTGATCGAGGCGGACGTTCGGCTCGTCTCGGTCATCTGGTTGTACGTCGCGCCGTCAGGGACCGTCTCCAACGTCTGGGACACGCACGGCGGCGTCGGCATTCCGCACGGTCAAACCGGCTGGAGCATGCTGCTCGCCCCCTACTGCCTGCCGCCGCTTGATCAAGCGTACTCTGCGTTGCTGGAAGACCTGCACCAGCGTGGCCTCCTCGACGATACGCTGGTCGTTGCGATGGGCGAGTTTGGCCGCACGCCGCGCATCAACCCGCAACAGGGCCGTGAACACTGGGGCGCGTGTTCCACCACGGTCCTCGCCGGCGGCGGCGTGCGCGGCGGGCAGGTGTATGGCAAGAGCGATCGGATTGCCGCCTACCCGACCGAGAACCCGGTCAGCCCCGAGGATATCCTGGCGACGATGTACCACGCGCTGGGCATTCGTCCCGATTCGGAGGTGCATGATCGCGAAGGTCGGCCGCAGCGCATTTGCGATGGGCGGGTAGTGACGGCTTTGTTCTAGTTTTTGGGTTAGCGACGCTTCGAAGAAGCGTCCGACGCGCGTCGCTTCTGCAGCGTCGCCAAACAGTAGCTTGTCGATCAACTCCCCTTGACGGCCTTCGCAATCGACTTGGCGGAGGAATTCATGTTCCCGCTATTGGCCGTGCCGAGATAGCCAATGGCTATCAGGCACACCACGACGATCAGCGAGATCATCATCAGGTATTCCATCAGGGTCGCGCCGCGGCTGCTTCTTGGCGACCGTTGCTTCGATATCGGTGCGAGTCGAAAAAAGCATCGTCGAGACTCCGTGCTAAAACCAGTCCCACGTGCGCGCGTGGAGACATCTATCCCTTGGCGTTATTTCCCACGCTTGCGCGAGGCGCTGGTGGACCCTCAATCACGCCGTTTTCCTTGGCGCGTCTTTTTGTTCCTGGGCCGGGTCGGCGGGCTTGATCACGGGCACACCTTGCTTCTGGAGTTCTTCCAGCATCTTGTTGAAATCGTCGCGCATCTCGAGCAAGTAATCGCCGTCGCGCAGCTTGATCGGCCGCACCGGTTCGCCCTGGGCCATGGCCTGCATCGTCTTGCGAAAGCGCACCAGCGGGCCGACCAGCCTGTGCGTGAACCGAATCGTGTCCCAGGCCATGATCGGCACGAGAAGCAGCAAGCAGATGAGGACCGGCAGATGGGTTTGCACGGTTTCGAGGAACTGGCGGGCGGGGTCCGTGGGACCTTCGGTCCACATTTTCCAGGCAAAGAGCAGATTGAAAAAGACGACGAAAAACAGCGCCAGGTAGCCGGCGATACACACCGTCAACTTGGTCTGGAAAGGGTCGATCTACACCTTTTTACGTTCTTCAGCCATGGAGTGCCTCCCGTTCCCTGAATAAACAAGGGGACAGCGTGCGAGGGTAGCAATGCCAGTAAACGCGGGGGGGCGACGGGGTTTATTTCGAATATAGGTCACGAAATGTGGGGTAACAAATCGAGGCGATCGAAATAGGTAATTTTATTTAGCTACGGAATTCTTCATCCCTCCCCCCCCGAGGGGAGAGACGTGAAAGACTGTTCATTTCCACCGGTTCGCTTCGGGATCGTCCAGGGAATGCCCGATGGCGTCCAGCTGGGGCCAAAGCTCGTTTGGGATCGGCGTGTGGGCCAATTCGATGGTCTCCGCGAGCCGTTCGACACGCGACAGGCCGACGATGGTGGAGGTGACGCGAGGATCGTGCGTCGAGAATTGCAGCGCCGCCGCCGCCAGCGGAATCTGGTGCCGCTTGCAGGCCGCGTCCATTTTGCGCACGCGCTCCACCGTGGCCGATTCGGCTGCCTGGTAGGCATAGCGCGGGTAGGCGTCGGGCCCTTTGGCGAGAATGCCGCTGCCATAAGGGGCGGCGTTCAGGACGGCAATGCCCATTTTCGACGCCAAGTCGAGCAACGGTTCCGCGCAGCGATTCAAAAGCGTGAAGCGGTTGTGCGTGATGACCGCCTCGAAGGCGCCGGTCTGGACGTACCGCATCATTAACTCGATCGGCCCACCCGCCACGCCGACATGGCCGATGACGCCTTGCTCCTTGAACTTGAGCAGTACTTCGGTCGGCCCGCCTGGCGCCATGATGTCCTCGAAGGGTGCGTGCTCCGGATCGTGAAGGTATAGGATCGGGATCTTGTCGACGGCGAGCAGCTTCAGACTCCGTTCGACGGAGCGTTGGATCTGGTCCCCGGAGAAATCGCCCGTCTTTATATCGCGGTCTGCCTTCGTCGCCACGAGGAAGCCGCTCGGCACCCCGCCCAACTCGCGCAGCACCAAACCGATGCGGCGTTCACTCTCGCCGTCGCCGTAGGAAGCCGCCGTGTCGAGTAAGTTGATCGGCGACTGGAAGCACGCCCGCAAGGTCGCCAGCGCTTGTTCCTCGGCGACATCGTAAGCAAACGCCTCGGGCATGCTCCCCAGCGGAGCGCAACCGATGCACAGAGGCGTGACGCGCAGCGGCGTTTTGCCGAAGAAGCGAAGGGGTAGGAACGTTGGCATGCGTGCATGACTCCGGGTAACGCCGCTTGCGGCTTCGCGCTCGCAGGGCGCCGCGCGAGCGCGAAGCCGCAAGCGGATCTTGAGTTTATTGTACGAACGCACTAGCCGCACTATAATACACCTCGCGGGTTCTCTTGGCTCTTTCGCCACTTTCGAGCAGCCGACCACATGAAAGAACTGCATCATGAATGCGGGATCGCGGCGATCTATCACCTCGAAAGCCCGATCCCCTCGAAGCTCGCGCCGAAGGAGGGGCCGGAGCACGTTTCGCGCCTGATGGCGCGGATGTTGCTCGATTTGCAAAACCGCGGCCAGCTCGCCGCAGGCATGACCACGTTTAACCCGAAGCGCGACAGTGTCCTCTCGACCTACAAGCAGATCGGCACCGTCATCGAGGCGTTTCGCCTCAACCACCCGGCCAAGTTCGAGAACATCATGCGCGATCATGCCGGCCGGGCGGCGATCGGGCATGTCCGCTATGCCACCTGCGGCAAGAACGACCGCGATCACGCCCAGCCCTTCGAGCGCTACCATGGCCGAAAATGGAAATGGTTCGCGATGGCCTTCAACGGGCAATTGACCAACTATCTCGATCTCAAATCGGAATTGCTCAACAAAGAAGATTACTACCTGATGCGCGATGTCGACACCGAAGTCATCATGCACTACCTGAGCTACGAGTTGCGCGGCGACGATCGGCCCGACCTCGTGCAGGTCTTCAAGAACTTGAGCCAAAAGTTCGACGGCGCCTACAACCTCGTCTTCATGAATGGCCACGGCGACATGGCGGTGGTGCGCGATCCGCTGGGCTTCCGCCCGCTCTCCTACGCGATCGAGGGGCCGCTCTTCGCCGCGGCCAGCGAAAGCGTTGCCTTGTCCAACCTGGGTTTCACGACGGTGAAGACGCTTCAGCCCGGTGAGATGGTGCTGATCCAGGACAAGCAACTGCGGGTCGAGCGCTTCGCGGAGCCGCGTACGAAGACCGCCCATTGCTTCTTCGAGTGGATCTACTTCGCCAATGTCGCCAGCACGCTGGATGAGCGCAGTGTCTACCTGTCGCGCTCGGCGCTGGGGAAAGAACTGGCGATCCAGGAGCATCGGCTCGGCCTGATCAAGCCGGACTACAACACGGTCGTCGTGCCGGTCCCGGACACGGGCAAAGCCGCCGCCGACGCGATGGCGTTCGAACTCGGCGTGCCGTCAGTGGAAGGCCTGATGCGCAATCGCCACATCGGCCGAACGTTTATCGAGGGGAACAACCGCGTCGATCGGGTGCGCATGAAGTTCTCGCCGTTGCGCGAGGTGCTCGAAGGCCGGCGCGTCATCCTCGTTGAAGATTCGATCGTCCGCAGCACAACGTTGAAATCGCTGTTGTCCTTGATCCGCGAGCGCGGCGGCGCCAAGGAAATCCACGTCCGCGTCGCCTGCCCGCCGATCATCGCCCCCTGCTTCTACGGCATCGACATGTCCACTGTTGCCGAACTGTACGCGCCGAAGTTCATGCGCGGCAAGGTCATCACGCTGGAAGAACAGCAAGCGATGGCCCGCGAGCTGGAGGCAGACAGCCTGTTCTACCTGCCGCTCGACGCCATCGCGCGCTGCATCCGCTTGCCGCAAGAACGCCTGTGCCGAGCGTGCATCACCGGCGATTACCCGACGGAAGCCGGCGAGCGCATGTACCAGCTAGCGTTGCGTAAGCACGACGACGGCGGCGGCAACGGGCGGACGTATGAGGGTGGCTGTGGGGCGCCCGTTTAGCCGTTCGCCTGTGACGAGCGCCCAACCGGGGCTGCGATTATTTCTTTTCCTCCGGCCGCCCCTCCGCATACACATCCAGCGCCTGCGCCATCGTTACTAACCCCGGACCATATTGCTTCATCGAACCCGCGAAGAATTTCAGCGTCCGCTCCGCTTCCTTCTCGTAGCGCACGGCACCGGTCAGTTTCGCTAGACGCACGAGATTTCGGGTCGCCTGGCTGTTGCCGGAGGCTTGCACGCCGTCGTATTGATCCTTGCTGCGGGCGAAGAACTTCTCGGCATCGTGGGCGGTGTAGTAGTAGCCGCCGATCTTTTTGTCGCCGTGGAATTCGAGCATCGTGTCCGTCAGCTTGCGGGCGGCGTCGAGCCACTTCTTATCCTTGCTCGCTTCGTGCAAGGTCAACAGGCCGTGCGATAGGGCCGCGTAATCTTCGAGATACGCATTCACCGCGGCTTTAGGCGCCTGGCCCGGCGCGGTGCCATAGGTGCGCAGCAGTCGGCCCTTGTCCGTGAGTTGATGCTTGAGCACGAAGTCGGCGGCCTTGGCGGCAGTTTGCAGGTACTTCGGCTCGTTGAAGGTTCGCCCGGCCTCGGCGTAGCCCGCGATCATCAGACCGCTCCAGGCGGTGAGCGCGATCTTGTTGAGGAACGGCTTGTCGCGCCTCTCACGCACGTCGAAGAGCTTTTTGCGAATCGGATCGAGCTTCTTGTGGAAGTCGGCCTCCGTAATCTTCAGGTCTTTCGCGACTTCTTCCGCCGACTTTGCCCAGCGCAGGATGTGATATTTTTCCTCGAAGTTCAGCTTGTTGTCCGGGATGTAGACCTTCCGGATGAAGTCACGCTCCTCCTTGTCGGGCAGAGCGTCGGCCAGTTCCTTCGGCGTCCAGACGTAGTTGCGCCCTTCCTCGTGATGCGTCTCGGCATCCTGCGATGAATAGAGGGCGCCCTCCGGCGAAGTCATCTCGCGCTCAACATACGCCAGAGTTTCCGCGACGATCCGCTGATAAAGAGGCTTCTTGGTGAGGCGGTACGCCTTCGAGTACACCTCAACGAGCTGGGCGTTGTCGTAGAGCATCTTTTCGAAGTGTGGCACGGTCCAGGTGCGCTCGGTTGAGTAGCGATGGAACCCGCCACCGATCTGGTCGTAGATGCCCCCCTGGGCGATCTGGTCCAGGGTCAACGTGAGGTGTGCGAGGACCTTCTTGTCCTTGGTGCGCTCGGCGACTTGCAGGAGGAAATCGAGCCGCGGCGGCATCGGGAACTTGGGCCCGCGGAATTTGCGGGCAGGGCTGCCGAACCCCCCGTGAACGGAATCAAACTCGTCCTTGATCTCTTCGACGATGCGCTCGACCAGATCGCGATTGAGCGGCACCACTGCAAGGCCGGGGATGGCTGCGTTCTCCAGGGCGCGCGCCGTCATGCCGGCCAGGTTGTCGGCTTGCTTTTCAAATTGCTTCGGGTCTTCCTTGTAGGCCGCGCGCACGGTGTTGAGGACGGTCTTGAAACCGGGGGCGACCTCGTCGTCAACCTTCTTGTCCTCGCGCGGCCAATAGGTGCCGCCGACGACCGGCCGGCCGTCGGGCATCATGAACATTGACAACGGCCAACCGCCGCTGCGCCCCAGCGAGTTCAGGGCAGTCATGTAAATCTGATCGACGTCCGGTCGCTCTTCGCGATCGACCTTGATGCAGATGAAGTGGTCGTTGAGAATCTTGGCGACTTCCTCGTGATTGAACGATTCGCGTTCCATCACGTGGCACCAGTAACACGAACTGTAGCCGATTGACAGGAAGATGAGCTTGTTCTCTTTCTTCGCCTTGTCGAAGGCTTCCGGACCCCAGGCGTACCAGTTGGTCGGGTTGTGGGCGTGCATGAGGAGATAGGGGCTGGTCTCCTTGGCGAGACGATTGGTGTACTTCGGCTTCTCCTTGGGTTTGCCGGCGACGAGATCGTCGGCGGTGCAGATCACCAACGTGGCAAGAACGAGAAACGTGAAGCTGAATGGGCGGAAGCACTGAGGAAGCATGGCAAACTCCGCGGCAGGAGGAATGAGCGATGCCTCTACGTTACCGTGTTGAAGGGCGGCGTCAATGGAAATGCAGAGACGCCTACATGAACCGAATATAGCGGATGATTTTCGGCAGCAGATACATGACGAGGACACCCAGGCCGCCGAAGAAAAACAGCAGCGCAAGCCACTTGAAGAAATCGAGCGACAACGTTGGCCGCCCGGCTGATAGATTGATGCGCGGCCTGGTCGACAGAATGGTTTTGGGCATGCCGACGTCCTGCACCGCAGGGATTCCGACCGAGGTAGACGTCGGAATTGCCGAGTCATTTGATTCCGCCGCGGCCGCGACCTCAATGGACGGCACCGCATTGGTCGGCCTGGTTGCCTTGGGGTCCGAGCCGGGCCGCTTTGGCGTGGAGACATTTTCCGGCTGGATCACCAGATCGCGAAATTCAGGATGATGGCGCAGCGGCTCGAAGGGCCCAGACTTCATTGCGGCAACCCGGATGTTCTCCGCATCGCCCAGCAAGCCGTCCTTGAGAGAGCGGCGAATCCCCTTGATCGTGCCCTTGACCGAATGCACGACCCCTTCCTCGTCGGTGTAAACGAGGTACCGGCAGTCGCCGCGCGGGTCGATACCGGGATTCGTTCCGGTCAGATGCTTGGTGCGGTGCCCGGTAAGATCTTCGATGAACTCGCGGCAATTTTCCGGCCGATGGAGTGGATCGGGGCTGATGGCGCGGCGAATCGCCCAGTCAAGGCGCTCCGAGATCGTCGGAATCACCGTCCGCGGCGAGTCGATCTCATTGTTGATCTTCTTCATCCAGGCGTCGAGCGGGCCATTCGACTGGAACGGCAATTGTCCAGTCACCATCATGTACAGCGTCGCGCCGAGCGCGTAGATATCGCAGCGGGCGTCAGCCTTCTTGGCGTTGCGGAATTGCTCCGGCGCCATGAAATGCGGCGTGCCCAGTCCGCGGCCGGTGCGCGTCAGGTTCAACTCGGCCTCGACCTCTTTGACCAGGCCGAGATCGGTCAGCTTCACGTGTCCGTCGGGCGTGATCAGGATATTGTCCGGCTTCACGTCGCGGTGGATCATCCCCTGCTTGTGCGTCTTTTGCAGCCCCAGCGCGACCTGGCTGATGATGCGAATGGCCTCGTCTTCCTCCATGCGTCCGTCGCGCTTAATTTTTCGGCCAAGCGATTCGCCCTCCACATACTCCATTACCAGATAGCGTGTTTCGCCCTCGCGGCCGAAGTCCAGAGCCTTGACGATGTTGGGATGCTCGATCATGCGGGCGACGTTGTATTCTTGCTCGAAGCGATTGAGGACGACGGGATTAGACAAAAGGTGGTGCGGCACCACCTTGACGGCGACGATTTCGCCCGTCACGTGGTTGCGTCCACGATAAACAGTGCCCATGCCTCCCTCGGCAATCTTTTCCACAAGATCGTAATTGCCAATGGTTTGCATGTGGTCACTAAAGCTGTCTACTGGCATCGGCGATGCCCTCAACACGCTAGAGTTTACCCGATAGTCCGTCGCGAGACCTGTGCAAGATAACTCTATTCTGCGTCGCGCCCAAGCCGTTGTCAAAAAAACGATACTGTTTAGCCGCTCGCCTTGCGTGAGCAGGTGTGAATTGGCCGCGCTCGCCAAAGGCGAGCGGCTAAACATCCATTCACCTGCCCGCATTTCTGCCGCAGTTTGTCCACCCCCACTAATCGTTGCAATTCGACGCAAAAATGGCAAAATGGTCTATTTTGACTAAAGTCCGACCGGGCGTTGCGTTGACTCGCTCGCCAGATCGACGTAGACTTCTCCCGACACTGGCGACCCGCGATGCCGCAGGTGAAGCGCGCCTAACAATCAGGATCATGAGATGGCTTTTCTCGATCTCTCCTGGCAGACTTTTCGGCCCGAAGAGGGCTTTTACATGTCGGAAGTCGAGGCCGAGCAGCCTTTGCCGATTCGCACTTTTGCGCCGGTCGGATATGAGCCTCGCTATGCCTATCCGTTGATCGTGTTTCTGCACGGCCAAGGGAGCAACGAAGAGCAGATCCTTCGCCTGGCGCCGCGCGTCAGCCGCCGCAACTACGTCGCAATCGGCTTGCGCGGCCCCGTCTGCCTTGGACCGAACCGCAAGGGGTCGCTCGGCTTCTCGTGGGGAGACGACACGCACCTGCCGATGATCGAGGATTACATCCTGAGCGCGATCCAGCAGACCCGGTTGCACTATCACATTCACTCCGAACGCATCTTTCTCGCCGGTTTTGCCGAGGGGGCGACGCTGGCGTATCGGATGGGCTTGCAATTCCCGGAGAAGATCGGCGGCGTGATCGCCTTGAACGGCCACATGCCGCGCGAGGATCGGCCGCTGTTGCGCTTGCCGGAAGTGCGCTCGCTGCAGGTGTTCATCGGGCACGGCATCGCCAACTCGGTGGTGCCGCTGACGATGGCGAAACAGGATCGCCGCCTGCTTTGGAGCGCCGGCATGGAAGTGGAGATGCACAACTACGCGACCACGCACCGCCTGCACAAGGACATGTTGCGCGATGTCAATCGCTGGCTCATCACGTGCTTTGCGGAAACCTGATAACCGCTTGCGGCGATCAAAATCAGGACGCGTCCACGCGCCGCACCAGCCACCACAGCGCCGCCGTCCACGCGAGTATTGATGCGCCCTCCCCCGCCGTCCACGCCAGCGGCATCGGTATCCACAAATCGAGCGCGATCACCGTCACGTCAAACACCACCGTGCAGGGAACCGTGAATCGCAAGAGTGGCAAATAACGCCGCACGTCGCATGACATGAACCAGTAGGCGGCCCCCAGTACCGTGTAGAGCGCCGACACCGAACGCGTGAGATACTCAACTAGCGGCAAGTCCGGCAGGTCGAGTCCCAGCCACGCGGCGATTGCCCGCATCCACGCGCTCGGCATGACGACGGCCGGCGCCGCGCACAGGAACATCACGCCGGTGAGACGCAGGAACCAGATGAGATGGCGTTCTTGAGGATTCATCGTTCCGCGGTTCGCTGCAAACTGTAGGAAATCGCCCCCAGCAAATCGCCGCGCTCGCCGCCGTGGCACTTGACGCACTGGGCAACGCTGCGGATCGCGCCGAGCATCAACATGCCTTGCGGAGTCTCGCGCACGAACAGATCTTCGCCGTTTTGAATCGCTTCCAGGCCCTTCGCCTCGAAGTCGCTGAGGGATCGCGTCGGGGCGCCTTTGAGATCTATCATTCGCGGCAAGTCCTTGCTGATAGGGTCCATTCCCATTTTGGGTTCATGCAGATGCGGCGTAAGCAGCTGACGTTGATGGCGTTTGCGGCGTCGGTGGCGTGATCTCAATAGCCGCATTCAATTGAGCAACCATGTGTGGGGATAGCCATTCCCAATCGAGGCGGCGATCA
>SHZY01000232.1 GCA_009692065.1 Gemmataceae bacterium | reverse complement strand
CGTCACCGTATGCGCCTTCGATCTTCCGTTCGGTGGAGGAGCCGAGTGTTGTTTACACCTCATGTCGCTGATCAGCCTCCTTGATTACGACCTCGCATTGGTCTATCTGCCGCTAATCCCCGTTCGTTTGCACCAAATTCTGACCCAACAAAACGTACAATGTCTTTCGTCGCCAACAGACGAGTACACCGCAAGCGGCTCGGTAAGCGTGAATGCGCTGGCGTTGGCGCCTCGCCGCTGTGTCATGACTGACGGTTTTCCGAAAACGGCAGACCTGGTCCGGAAAGCAGGCTGCGAGGTTTCGACGTTTCCAGGCGACGAGTTATGCCTGAAAGCCGAAGGCGGACCGACCTGTCTCACGCGTCCCATTCTTCGTGGCTTCTACTCGTAAGCATGAAAGGAGCTGACCATGTTGACCGTATGGGGGGCAAACGGAAGCCGCAATTGTGATGGCATCTCGCGCCGCGCCTTTCTCCAGGTGGGGGCGCTGGGTGCGGGATTAACGCTGGCGGATTTGCTGCGGTTGCGTGCCGCGGGGCTGCCTGACAACAGTCCGCCGAAGCACAAAGCGGTCATTCTGATCTGGATGGCGGGTGGGCCGCCGCACATCGACATGTACGACATGAAGCCGGACGCCCCCGTCGAAATTCGCGGCGACTACAGGTCGATACCGACCAACGTTCCCGGCATCCGCCTGTGCGAGGACATGCCGTTGCAGGCCAGGATCGCCGACAAGCTGGCGATCGTGCGCGGCTTGCAAATGGCGAACAACCACCATTCCTTCGAGTGCTTGACCGGCTACGATAGCACGCCCAATAGGCCGGTCGCGGTACGGCCCGCCCTGGGATGCGTCGTCAGCAAGATTCGCGCGGCGCGGGGAAATCGAACCGGTGCGCCCCCTTATGTGAGTGGCCTGAGAGAGGTGGGGCCGGATGGCGGATCGGGCGGATCAGCGGAGCAACCCCTTTACGTGGGCCGCACCCATGCGCCGCTTCGGGTGGAGCATTTCACCGGGGAAGGCATGCTCGTGAGAAACCTGCAGTTGTCGAGCGGAATGACACTCGAACGCCTGCAGGATCGCCGCAACTTGCTGCAATCCTTCGACACGCTCCGCCGCGATCTCGACACCACGGGGCAGATGGTTGGCATGGACGCCTGTTCCGCCCGAGCACTGGATATGATCGTCGACGGCCGCAATGCCTTCGACATCAGCCGCGAGCCGCATCAAATTCGGGCCATGTACGGCAACAACACCCAGTTCTTGATTGCCCGCCGCCTGGTGGAGGCGGGCGTTTCCGTCGTCACGCTCTGGAACGGCGACAAATGGGATAACCACGGCAACTACCTCACGGGAACTCGGGCGATTCTGCCTCGCTTCGACCAGGCGATTCATGCCCTGGTGACGGACATCTATCAGCGCGGCCTGGGCGACGACGTGACCGTGCTGGCGTGGGGCGAATTCGGCCGAACGCCACGCATCGGCCAGGACCATGCCGCCGGCAGCAGGGACTCGCGCAACCACTGGCCGCAGGCATCCTTCGCCTTGCTGGCCGGCGGCGGTTTGAAGACCGGGCAGGCGGTCGGAGAAACCGATCGCTTCGGCGAGCGCGCTCGCGGTCGTCCTTTCCGAGCCCCGAACGTGCTTGCCACAGTCTACCACGCCCTGGGCATCCGACCGGAGGACGGCCGAATCATCGACGACCAGGGCCGGCCGCAAAACATGCTCGAAGGATTCGAGCACCCGATCGCCGAGTTGATTTGAGGGACGTGACCGAAACCATGCAACGAGTTGAAGGCGGCAACAGGAACTGAGGCACGTAGTCTGCTACTGAACAAAGTTGTCCGGATGCGTTTTGTTGCTTCTGTGACTCTCCCCTTTTCCCTGATGTATTCCGCAAAAACGACTTCCGGACCCCGAAAGAAGCGGCGACGGGTCGAGGCGGGCCGAAGCCAGTGCATTCACGCTTACCGAGTCGCTTGCGGTGTAATCGTCCGTTGGCGCAGGAAGTCATTGTACGTTTTATCGGGACGATCGCCGCGATTGGGCGAATCTCGCTCGGGCGGCGGAGGCTCGGCTGAACCCGGCCGCGATCATTGGACGCACTGCATGTCGGTCCTCATGGCCGGCGGCGGCATCCGAGGCGGTCAGGTCTATGGCGCCAGCGACCGCCGCACCGCTTTCCCGGCTGACAATCGCGTGGGGCCCGAACACATCGCCCGGACCGTCTTCCACGCGATGGGCATCGACGACCTCCACGCCACCGACCGCGAAGGCCGGCCTTTCCATTTGATGGAGGAGGGCAGACCGCTCACGAGTTGTTTTAGTGCAAAATCCGTTTCCATTGACTTCTCAAATGCTCGCTTGACGATACATTGAGGTATGGTAGACTCAATGGAGTTTTGCCGGTTGTGCCTGCCTTCTTCCCACCTTGAAGAAACCATGATGACCAATCTCTATCCCATGGATCGACGTGCGTTCCTTGTCGCGGGCGGCCTCGGCTTCTTTGGGCTCAACCTGGCGAACGCGGCGGCGTATGACGCTGGAAACGGGCCGCGCACGCGGCGGCGGACCGCGAAGTCCGCCATCATGATCTGGCTGGGCGGCGGCGCGTCCCACATCGACACCTGGGACATGAAGCCGGACGCGGTCGCGGAGTATCGCGGCCCGTTTCGGCCGATGCCGACGAGCACGCGCGGAATCGAATTGTGCGAGTACCTACCGCATCTCGCCCGGCAGGCGCATCATCTGGCCATCGTGCGTTCTCTGGGCGACCATGGCCGCGGCACCGGCGATCATCACGCGGGCTATTATTACAATCTCACCGGTCACGCACCGGACCGGACGTTTCATCAACTGCTCAATGCGCGCACGCCGTATCCAACGGATTGGCCGGCGATGGGGTCGGTGGTGGCGATGAAGCGTCCGCCGCACGCGTTCCTGCCCAATGCGATTACCTTGCCGCACAAGTCGGGCGCTCCGGAATACACGCGACCTGGGCAGTTTGCCGCCCGGCTCGGCATCGCTTACGACCCGGTGTTCGTTGAGGGCACACGAGAACGGCCGCTGGATTTCACGGTTCCCGCGCTCAGCCTGTGCGGCGATGTCTCTACGGATCGAATGCTGGCACGGCGCGGCCTCGTGCAAGCGCTCGATCAATCGCGACGCCAAGCCGAACATGATCTCGCCATCCGGGACTACACCATCCATCAGCAGCGGGCTTTCACCTTGTTGGGTTCGGGGCAAGTCCAGAACGCGTTCGATCTGCGCCGCGAGCCAGAAACGTTGCGTGCTGCCTATGGCCCGGGCATCAACGCCACGTCGATGCTCCTCGCACGTCGGCTCGTCGAGGCGGGAGTGCCCTACGTCACGGTGTTCTGGAAGGGCAACATGGAGGTTGCTGAGTTGTGCAAGAGCGGCGGCGGCTGGGACACGCATGGCAACAACTTCAACTGCCTGAAAGATCACCTCTTGCCCGAATTCGATCGCCCCTTCGCCGCGCTGCTCGATGACCTGCACCAACGCGGCCTGCTCGACGAAACGCTGGTGCTGGTCTCCAGTGAGATGGGCCGCAAGCCACGCATCGGCGATCCTCGCTCCGGCGGTCCCAATGGCGCCGGCCGCGATCACTGGACCGCGGCCCAGTCGGTGCTCTTGGCCGGCGGCGGCATCCGCGGCGGTCAAGTCTATGGCGCCAGCGATCGCCGCGCCGAATACCCCGCTGACAATCCCGTAGCTCCAGAGCATATCGCCCGCACCGTATTTCACGCCATGGGCATCGACGACCTCCACGCCACCGACCGCGAAGGCCGGCCGTTCCACCTGATGGAAGACGGCCTGCCGCTTCTAGAACTGTTTTAGCCGTAGCTGTATTCGGGTACTCTGCAAGGGACAATGCGACATGAGAACGCCACCACCAAACAAGTCTCCCGGCCTGACGCGGCGTCGCTTCATGCAAAGTACGCTTCTGGCCGGCGGCCTGGGCTTTGGCCTGGGTGATTTTCTTCGTCTCCGCGCCCAGGCGACACAGCCCGGTCGCAGCCAGCCTGACACGGCGGTCATCCAGATTTGGCTCGGCGGCGGGCCCAGCCAATTCGAGACCTTTGATCCCAAGCCCGACGCAGAGGTTGAATTTCGCGGACCCTACCAGCCGATCCGCACCCGACTTCCGGGCGTACTTTTTTGCGAGAAGCTTCCGCGCTTGGCAGCCTTGGCCGACCGCGCGGCCATCATCCGCTCGGTGACCCACACCACTTACGACCACATGACAGGGGCTTTGTGGTGCTCCACCGGCTACCCCACAACCAATGCTACGATCCTGCACCCGTCAAGTGGGTCGGTCGCGGCAAACTTCCGTGGCAACCGCCATTCAGGACTTCCCGCTTACGTGCAGCTATCCGAGGAGCAGACTCGAAACCCGGAGTTAGCCCGCGTCATGGGATCGGGACACTTGGGCGCGCGGCCAAGTCCATTTACCATCTTGCAAGACCCTTTCGTCAACGAGTATCAAGCGGACAAAGTCGCGGCGGCCGTTGCCAACCTGAGGTTGGCGGACGATGTTACCTTGGCCCGAACCCAGGACCGCACCACGCTCCTGGCCAGTCTCGACCGCACCCGTCGCGCGGCCGACGCGTTGCAAGAGTTCGACCACTTCCACAGGCAGGCGCTCGACATGGTCACCAGCGGCGCGGCCCGACGGGCGTTCGACCTGAATCAAGAACCTCTGGCCGTTCGGCGGCGCTACGGCGAGCATCGCTGGGGCCAGATGGGCTTACTCGCTCGCCGGTTGGTCGAGACCGGCACGACGTTCGTCACCCTGAACACGGCCCCCGATTCGCTTTGCTGGGACTGGCACCGCCACATCGTCAACGACAATCGGCCCGCCGACGGATCGGATGGCCCAACCCGAGGCATGGACATTTCCGGCCCACCTCTGGATCAGATGATCTCGGCTCTGGTTGAAGACATCTACCAGCGCGGCCTGGACCGGAAAGTGCTGCTAGTCGTCTGGGGTGAGTTCGGCCGCACGCCACGCGTCAATGCGACAGGTGGTCGTGACCACTGGGGGGCACTGATGAGCATTCTGCTTGCGGGCGGAGGGTTGCGCGTCGGCCAAGTCGTCGGTGCCTCCAGCAGCAAGGGCGAAACGCCGCGAGACCGACCCGTCAGCCCGACCGAGGTGCTGGCCACGATCTATCGACACCTTGGTATCGACCCCCGCGGGCACACGGAGGATCGGTCCGGGCGGCCGTTCGCCATCCTCCCCGATGGCGAACCGATTCGAGAGTTGATCTAACGCCCGCCCGACCGATTCAGGGGCTCGAGACGAACAAGGTGGGCGAGTAGATCCGGTTCGACTCGCTTTAGTACGAAAGGGAAAAACTCGAACGCACGCAACTCACAAAGGACATCTTCGCCAAATCCATCAGAGGGCAAAAAAAGACGGCAGCATTGGCCCTTTACCTGCAATGCAGCCGCCGTATAATCCCAATGTGGATTTGCCGTAAATCACACAACCACAAGAGGCTCCAACGCGACCTCAGCACTTGTGCAACGCATCTTCAACCGCTTCAACTAGCTGCAACGCCTGCATTGCACGTCGGAGGATACGTCCTTCCAGCCGCCATTATTCGTCGAATTTCTCAGCCCTCAACTTTTTCGACTATGCCGTATGGTCAAATTACTCAGCCGAGCCGAAAAGGACTACTCGGGCGGGAGTTAGGGTTGTGGCCTGCCAGGGTCCACATAAAGATAGCACATCAGAAATGGTCATCGACGGAGCGCCGGATTTTCGGCCCCGGATTTTCGACAGCCAGGGTCAAAGGCCGAAAGGCCAACCTTCGTCCCAGATTCCCAGCGCCAAGCAATCAAAAAGCCTGTTCGCCGCTTAGTTTCGAGCGCGGCTGAGTTGTTTGACCATACGGGGTGTCGTTGAACGAATGAACGAAACGATTGACCTACTCGACAGCAAGCGGTTGGCGAGACCGATGCAATGTCGGTAGTGACGCTTTGCCCAACTAATTGCCGCCGAACGGAGTGAGCTTGTACTTCAGGCCGACCTTGTCCGCGGG
>SHZY01000231.1 GCA_009692065.1 Gemmataceae bacterium | reverse complement strand
CTTATCGACAACGGGCTCTCGATCGGCGTCCAGCCGGCGCTCGGAGCTGGCCAGTCGCTGCGGATCAGGACCGCCACTCCGGGTCAAGTGAACCTCGTTATCGTACGCGAGTAGGGCGGAATCCTCCTCGCCACCGCTGGCCATGAGCAGGGTGACGGTTGCCAATCCTGGGAACGCCGCTGACACCAACACCGGTAGCCTGTACGGTGCCGTGTCCTACTCGTACCAGATCGGTGCCTACGACGTGACAGGCTCACAGTACACGGCGTTCTTAAATGCCGTAGGCTCGACCGACACCTACGCTCTGTACAACGCAAGCATTGGGCACAGACACCAATGTTGCCCAAATCAGCCGCTCGGGCACCGCTGGCACCTACACCTACGCCGTTCTGAACAGCAGTCGCCAACTGCGGCCACCGTGGTAGCCCCCTTGGAGGGCGATCTTGAAGAATGCTGCGACTGCCTCGGGGGCGGCCTTGGCGTCGGCCTCGACCTCGAAGTCGCCGAACGAGGTCTGTACCGTGGCGCGGGGCTTGTCGCCGAGCGGAACTTCTTTCCATGCAAACCTGGGAAGCGCCTTCGGGTCGTAACCCTTCAGATGCGCGCGATGCTCGGCCAACCTGACGGCCGGCCGTGTGTAACGCCAGGTGCCGTCACCGAAAACTTCTTTACACAACTCTGCCAGCGCGACGTCGTACTCCTTCAGCTTGGCCCGGGTGCGGATGTCGTTGTGCAGCGCGTCCAGTGAGGCATTGTCATCGAACCAGCTTTGCACGCCCTCGGCCCAGTATTCGGAGTGATTCGTGGCCGCGTAGGTATTCTTCCACAACCCGCGTTCGATGGCGGCCGCATACGCAGCGCGAAGCCGCTTGTCGAAGGTCGGGTCCGTCGTGCTCAATCCAGTGCCGTGGATGGCGTGGGCGAATTCATGCACGAAGATGCTTTCTTTCGGGTAGGGGTCGCCGGAAAAGCCGAGGAGGTTTTCCTCGCCGCAGCTCACCGCGGGGTTCGAGAGCGTCGCCCCTAATCCGCGGGCTCGGCGATCCCAATACAGCTTCGGTTTCAACTTGGAATGTTCGGGTAGATCGGTCGTGAACTCCGTCGCGGCCATCACCACCACCCGCACCCGGTTCTCTCGCATCGCTTTGAGAATGTCTTTGCGACCATCCAACATGCGGCCCACGATCCACGCGGCTTCCGCGAGGGCGTTATCCGAAACCTTCCCGGATCCCACGACAAGCAAGCCCTCGGAGTCGTTCTGTTTTTGATAGAAGGGATCGAGCCTCCATTCTTCTCGCAAACGATCCGGAATCGCCGTGGGTTCTGCGGCTCCGCTCAGCGGGACTGCCACCCAGATCAGACCGAACGTCACCGAGGTCGTTCGCAGAATGGCACGGATCAATCGAGCATGACACATGGGTTACTTCCCGATCGTGAGGGGTTTATCGAGAAGATACTTCCATTCCCATTCGACGTTCTCAAGGAGTTTGGGGTCTTTCTTGATCTGGTAAGCCAGCCGCATTCGCTTATCTGTGATCTCGACGGCGAAAAACCCCTTTTCGGTTTGGCCGGTGTTGATGCAATCGAGAGGTTTCTCTTCGCCTTCGGGTTTCCACTTGCGAAGGCCGGTGCCGCTATGGCCGTAGAAGTAGGCGATCACGTTGTACGGCTTCACCCCCTTGTAGAACTCGGCCCAGTCTTCGGGGTGCCACCAGTCGGTATCCACGCCGCAGTGCGACATAATGATGACCGGGCGATTGCTATCACCGACGTTGGCCTTCAAATCGTCTTTGATGAATTGCAACGCCATCTGCGGATCGTGCCACGGAAGCGAATACCGAACTTTGGCGTGCTGCTTATCGGCCGGGTAAAGGTTGGCCATGATGAAGTGGATGCCGTTCCAATCCCAGGAATAGTGCAACCCGTTCTCGGAAACATTGGAAATACGCCCTGCTTTCTTGCGCTGGGCATTGCGATGCTTCAGCTGCAATTGCAGGCTGAAGCCGAACTTCTCCTTGCCGATGGGCGGGCCATCGTGGTTGCCCCAGCCCTCGTAGAGCGGATACTTCAAGAGACCATCGGTGCCATCGAAGCCGAACTGCGTCTCGAAGTGCCGCCACATCAAGGCGGATTCATCTTTACGGTCGCCGAGATCGATCAAGTCGCCGAGGACAAGAACCCCCATCGGCTTGCCGATCGAACCGCCGCCCAGTTTCTCTGGCCAAGGGGTTCCGGGGATCGCGTTCATCCGCTCGATGGTGACCTTGTTGCGGTCGTTGCGGTCGAGATTGCGGGTCGCTTCATAGTGCGAATCCGACGTGACGAAAAAGGTTACCGCCTTGTCGTGGACTACTTTGTCATCGGCGGCGAACATCGACCCGGTGAGACCAAGCACTAGTACCAGTAGAGCCAAGCGAAAGCGAAACATCAGGAGTCTCCGAGGAGCGTGGGAAGAGGTTATTTCTTGGTGGCGGGGATCGGTGCGGTCCAAGTCATCGGCGTCCAAGTACCGGTTTCCCATGCGTCGGCGGTTTGGAACTCGCGGACGAGAAGGTTGTCATTGCGGAGTTCGAAGTAGAAAAAGGCTTGCAGCTTACTGGCGAAGTGGCTGCTGTTATCGACGTTGAACACCGGGATGCCTTCCTTCGCCGCTTTCGCGGAGCCGTCCCAGCGGAAAATGTTCCGGGCATGGGTGTGGCCGTAGAGCACCGCCGCGATGTTGTAACCGCGGATGGCTTCGTAGAAGGCTTTCACATCGGCGGGATCCCATTCCATGCTCACGGCTTTCGCTTCATCGACCGGCAGGGGCTGCGCATAGCGGATCATGTCCACATGGTGAGTGATGACCACCGGTTTACCGGAGGCACCGACCTGCTCTTTGAGATCGTTCACTAGGAATTCCAAGCTCCCCAGCGGAGCGTAGCGGCGTTTGCGTGCAACCTCGGCCACTTGGCCAACCACGATCCCCAGGGCGATGAAGTGAACGCCTCCCCAATCCCAGGAGTAGTGCACGCCGCTCTTGGAGATGCTCGTGACACCGGGGCGGTTCTTGTTGCGGTCGATGATTTTCTTCACCGCCAGGCCATCGCCCCGCGGGCTGTCGTGGTTGCCATGCACTTCGTAGACGGGCACTTTCAACTTCCCGTCTTTGCCCGTGAGGCCGTAGGTGTCCGCGTAGGCGGCCCATTCAGTCTCCTGCATTTTCACGTTCGCTTTATCGCCGGTATCAATGCAATCCCCGGCATGGATGACGCCGCGCGGGGCGCGGACCGTCCCGCCACCGGCCGTTTTGGGAATCTCGGTGCCCGGGAGTTTGTTGAGTTGATCGACCAGCCGGGAAGTCACCGCGGCGGAACGCTCATCGAGTTTGGTGGTGTCTTCCTTGTTGGCGAGGAAGTGCGTATCGCCGACGAGGAAGAAGGCGACTGGATCCTGTGTCGGTTCCGCGGC
Source organism: Gemmataceae bacterium (assembly GCA_009692065.1). Taxonomy (GTDB): domain Bacteria; phylum Planctomycetota; class Planctomycetia; order Gemmatales; family Gemmataceae; genus SIAQ01. The sequence continues at coordinate 2,638 of SHZY01000231.1, read as the reverse complement.
CCGGAGAAACGTCGGAAGCGTTGCTCCGGCGACCGCCGACGTGGCGAGGAATTGACGACGGGAGAGAGTGTGGGACATGGGTTCTCGCAAAGAGGGAGGAAGCACGTTACTTGATCGGCTTGGTGATCACGATTTGATCGATCAGAACACCATTAAGGTCGACCGCACGGAGTTGGAATGTCTCCGGTGAAAGATCAACCATCACATACGAATGGCGGTCGACCACCATCTTCGCCGTGTAGTCGGCGAAGTTGTCGCCGTGATCTTTCTTCAAAATGACAGACGACTTCGCAAGGCCTGGGCCATACAAGGTTGCCCCGCCGCCCCCGGCGACAATGTGGACAATCCCTTTCGCCCGGGTGTTCTTGACCCCATCAAATTTGCGGTCGAAAGTGAATGCGCCATCGGCCCGGCCTCGTCTATCCCGCTTGGGAGACGAAGGAGTGAATGTCAGCGGCACAGTTCGCTGGTAATTGTGGACGTGCCCGCTGAAGACGACATCGACACCGTTCTCCTGGAAGATCGGTTGCCAAAGGCGCATGGCTTGCTCGGTGTAATGCTGGCCCGAACTTTGGAAAGCCGGTGCGTGGTAGCAGACGAATTTCCAGCGGGCGTTCGTGGATTTTAAATCGTCGATGACCCAGGTGCGGAGCTTTTTCTGCTCGATGCTGCCCGACAGGTTGCTGTTCAGCACGACCACGTGGGCTGGGCCGTAATCGAAGGAGTACGCATCGAGGGCCGGGTAGCTGTCCGCGGCTTGGCGGAACTTGGCCACGGCCTTGACATCCGATCCCAGAGGTGTGGCCCACGGGCCGGCACCAGGGCCATTCTTCGCGGCGTGGAAGAAGTAATAGATCCCCAACGCATCGGGGACGATAGGCAACTTCGCTGCAACATCGTGGTTGCCGATGACGGCGTAAAATGGAATCGACGCCATCAGAGGTGAGCCTGCTTTCGGCCCCGGCGTTTCCACGTCGTTATAAGTGTTCCAATAAAACGCCGAGTATTGGTTCACCCGGCCGCTGGGGTAGACGATATCGCCGAGGGCCAGCAGGAACTCCGGCTTCTCTTCGCCGATGCGGTATGCGACCGTTTTCTGCGGCTCCTTGCCGTTGGCCAAATCACCGACCACCGCGAAGCGGATCGGCTTCTCCCGGCTCGCCACCGTACGAAAACTCGCCTCGCGGATGACCTTGCCCGCCAACTTGACCCGATAGCTTACCGTCGCATCGATGGGCAAGTTCGCCAACGTGGCAATATAGCGGTAGAAGTGTTGTTCCTTCTCTAAGGGCAAACTGCCGACCTTCTCCGGCGGATCGGCGGGATCGTTCGTCTCCTTCGGAACCGCCTTCTTCGGGTCGATCAATTTGTCGAAATCCAAGGCGATTCGCTCCGGTTTCACGTTTGCAGATTTGCCACCAGCGTATTCGTACTCCACGACGAATTCGCCGGGCAACTGATCGGTCAGCCAGCAAAGCCGTTTTGAATCGGACTTGTCCGTGCTGCTGTCGCCAGGCTGGACGTATGGCTTCACCAAGACGGTTTGAGCCGAGGCGCTGCTAGCCAAGACCAGAAGCAGCAGCATCGCTGTTGATGCCAGGCGGGATCGCATCATTGAAAGAATCCAGAGAGGTTATAACAAGAAAAACAACAACCTTTAGTGTAAACAGGAGAAGCATTGTCATACACGGACATTGTTTCTAATTTTCTACATTGACCAATACCATCTTTAATTTTTATTTCGCACTTAATTCTTTCTTCTTTATCTTCACTAGACTCGTTAGGCGGTATGATACCTGTTTTCATTGCATCAACAAATAAATTAAATACATCTTTTTTATAACTTACACCCATTTTACTTACTATTACATTCTTTATTGGTTGTTATTATACAATAATTAATTACAGGATAACAAACTAATATTGAATATCAACATTAAACTCAATTTTATGATGCGCTTAGCCACTTGAGAACGCTGGTCGTGGTAAATTTGCCAAGAAAGTCCCCTTTCTTGCTGCCATGGGTGCAGACATTGCAGTCATACCCGAGATTGCAAAACCAGAACTTATCAACGAGCATTGCCTTTGATTTGGAACGAACCCGAACCAAGGTATAGCCATAACCTCTTCGCCAAGTTACACCCTCACCCCACTACCAGAAAAAGCAGGTGCACCCAAGTATGTTATCCCCATCCGGGTTGAAGGCCCCATTAGCTTTACGCTGTTTGCTGTATGGACGATACAGGGGCAGGAAATGCCCTATATCCGTGCGGTTGCAACCACTATTGACATGTACCCCGAAATCTTTGATCAAGGCCCTGTTGTGATGCTGGGAGACTTTAACGCTAACACGATCTGGGATAAGACCCACCCAAAGCATTTGAACCATTCCTCGGTGGTTAAGCGTTTGGCAGACAGGGGAATCGTAAGTGCTTATCACCATGTCAGGGGAGAACCTCAGGGCAAGGAAAGCGAAGCCACTTTTTACCTGCACCATGATGCCAGCAAACCATTCCACATTGACTACTGCTTCCTACCCAAAGCTTGGGCGGAACGAATCAGCCTAGTTGAAGTTGGGACATTTCAGAAGTGGGAAGGCCACTCCGATCACCGACCTCTTCTTATTGAGATCAGGGGA
>SHZY01000230.1 GCA_009692065.1 Gemmataceae bacterium | reverse complement strand
GCTTCGCACGGCGGCGTTCGGCGGCTTTCGCCTTACTCGCCGCAGTCGCCTTCTTTATGCTTTCCAGCCAAGGAATGCCCCGGCGTGCGGCGATCTCGTCTGGCGAGAAAACCCGGAAAAAAGCCTCTTTCCAAAAGGAAACTAGCCCCAGCCAACCTACCGCCCGCTCGCCAGACGAGAGAGTGCTGGTTGTTGCTCACGGAAGAAGTACACTGTTTTACGATCTCAACTCCGGCAAGACACTGGCCACAGTTACCGTCAAAGAAGTGCCCGATTATCGAACCGAAGCAATGCGAATTTCTCCCGACGGTCGTAGTTTTGCGGTGGGCGACAACAAAGGCACGATCCGCATGATGGCAATGTCAAAGCTCGATTAAGGAGAACGCATTCCGTCACCGCTGCCACCCAATTGTCAAACTCAGTTGCCCCCCATTCCCCGCTCCAACTTCGGCCCCGGCGTGCTCAACGCTTGAGCAAGTTGTGCCGCTTGAAGTGGCAAACAAATCGGCTGCATTTCGTGGCATGCATCCCATTGCGTCCCACGACGCGGGGGTGTGGTGGGATGCATGGGACGCAATTGCTGCACGCCGTATCCGCGTCTGCAAGGTCGGTTGTCGCCGATCAGTTGTGCACCTAACGAAGAATCTCGTGCACGATGCGCGCCGGCCGGCCGTCGGTGATGCGTTGTTCGCGGCCGTTGTGGTGGTAGATGAGGCGGGTGTGGTCGAAGCCCAGGAGGTGCAGGAGGGTGGCCTGGTAGTCATTTGGGGTGACGATGTTCTCGGCGGCGCGGTGGCCGACCTCGTCGGTGTTGCCGTAGGTCATGCCGCCCTTGATGCCGCCGCCGGCGAGCCAGATGGAGAAGCCCTGGCCATTGTGGTCGCGGCCGGCGCTGTCGTTGAGTTCGCCCTGCACGACGGGGAGCCGGCCGATCTCGCCACCCCAGTGGACGATGGTGGTATCGAGCAGGCCGCGCTGCTTGAGGTCGCGCACCAGCGCGGCGACCGGTTGATCGGTCATTCGGCAAACGCCGGGCAGCGAGGTGCGCAGACTGCTGTGCGTGTCCCACGGTTGTCCGCCCAGGAAGAGCTGCACAAAGCGGACGCCGCGCTCGATCAAGCGCCGGGCGAGCAAGCAGCGCTCGGCATACGAGCGCGTCTCGGCCTGGTCGAGGCCGTACATGCGATGGATCGACGCCGGCTCGCGCGACAGGTCGAGGGCTTCGCGGGCGGCGTCCTGCATGCGGGCGGCGAGTTCGTAGCTGGCGATGCGAGTCTCCAGGTCTGCCTCATTGGGCCGCGTCTCGGAGTAGCGGCGGTTCAGCTCGCGCAGAAGATCGAGGTTCTGCCGCTGCACTTCGCCGCGCAGGTGGGGCGGGGCGTCGAGGTTGAAGATCCGCGGCTCCTGCGGGCGCAAGACGGTGCCTTGATAGAGGGGGGGCATGAACCCGCTGGCCCAGTTGTGCGTGCCGTCGACCGGATGGCCGCCCGGATCGGCGAGAATCATGTACGCCGGCAGGTTGTCCGCCTCGCTGCCGAGGCCGTAAACGATCCAGCTCCCCAAGGTCGGCCGGCCGGTGACGCCGGCGATGCCGCCGTGAAAATAGCGGATCGACACCTCGTGGCCGTTGTGCCCGGTGTGCATCGAGCGCAGGACGCAGATATCGTCGGCGATGCCGGCGGTGTGGGGCAATAGCTCCGACATCTCGGTGCCGCACTGACCGCGCTTGGCGAACTTGAACGGGCTTCCGAACAGCTTGCGGCTCGCGGCATTGACGAAGCTGTAAGCGACATTGCCGGAATAGTCTACGCCGTGCATGCGCTGCAATTCAGGCTTTGGATCGAGCAGATCGACATGCGACGGACCGCCATGCATGAACAGCGAGATCATCGCGTTCGCCTTCGGCGCAAAGTGCGGCTGCCGCGGCCGCAGGTTGAGCGGCAAGTTCTCGCCCGGTCGGCCGACTTCCTGGGCGAGCAAGCCTTCACGCTGGAGCAGATGCGCGAGCGCAAACGTGCCGATGCCGTAAGCGGAGCGGGATAAGAAGGCGCGGCGAGTTGGTTCAGTCCACATGCAAAAACTCGTTGGAAGAAAGCAGTTGTTGACACAAATTCGTCAGGGCAGCCAGCTCGAAGTCTTTGACGTTTGCCCGCAGATGCTCCATTTGCTTATCGAGAAACCGAGACGCGATCTCGACTTCCTGAATCGTTGCGTGGCGCTGATACGCTTCGCGCCAGGCGAATGCGGCATATTGGGCACCTCGCGGGTTCTTCACGTTGAGCTTGGCGAGCCGATCGCGTTCGAAGTCGGGCGGCGTCTCCTTGCGTAATCGCTCGGCAAAGTAGCCGGCTTGCTTGAGGATGAAGTCACTGTTCATCAGCATGAGGGCCTGCGGTGCGTTGGCGGTGGCGATGCGGCGGTCGCAGTTCAAATCGGTTGTCGGGGCGTCGAAGATTGCCAGGAACGCGATCGGCTTGCTGCGGCGCACTTGCAAGTAGATGCTGCGGCGCGGCTTGTCGTCCGGCGCGTTCCCCTGGCCTACGAAATCCTCCACGACGCCAATCGGCGGCCCGAACGGTGTGCGATCGAGCCGGCCGGCGACCAAAAGAATGCGATCGCGCAGAACCTCGGCGTCGAGACGGCGCAGCGGATAGCGGCCATACAAGGTGTTGCTGGAATCGACACCGTCTTGCGTCGGCGTGCGCTGCGACGATTGGCGATACGCGCTCGACGTCATGATCAGCTTGTGCATCTTCTTCATGCTCCATCCCTGCCGCGGCAACTCCGTGGCCAGCCAATCGAGCAACTCCGGATGCGTCGGCCGTTCGCCGAGCACGCCGAAGTCGCCGGGTGTGTTCACAATCCCACGGCCAAAGTGATGCTGCCAGATACGGTTCGCCAGCACGCGGCCCAAAAGCGGATGCTCGCCGCTTGTCAAATGTTTCGCGAAGGCGAGCCGGCGGCCCGAGGAGGTCTTGGTGTCCTTCACCGTGATCTCGAATCGCTTGCCGTCCGGAGCCGCAATGGTCAAATCTCCCGGCTGCACCGCGTCCTTGGGCTGGCGGTAGTCGCCGCGATGAAAGATCTTCGTCAAGGGAATCTGACCAGACACCTCGTTCGCGATATCGACGAACTCTTCGACCGGCTTCAGGGCGCGTTTGGCGTTGACCCCGTCCTGCATTTTCTTGATCTCATCGGCAGCGGCCTGGTTGTACTGGTAGAGCAAGCCCCCGGAGATGTTGAGCTTCGGATGAGCCGCGACGAGCCGCTTCTGCTCCTCGGTGCTCTTGGCGGCCGGCGTGTGGAAGGCGGTTCGCAATCCGGCACGCTGGTCCTCGGGGAACTTGGTCAGCTCCTTCTCGAAGGCGGCTTCCACATACTTCTGCTGCTTCTCGTTTACGGCTGTCTGTATCTTGGCCGCTTCCGCTTCGATGCCAGCCGCCTTTGCGCGATCCGCGTCGGTGAAGAGCGATACGCGCCGCTGCCCGGCGCCGCGCCATTGCGCGGGGTTGAAGGCCGGTTCGAAGACCGCGCGCAGGCGGAAATAATCAGCCTGCGGGATCGGATCGTAGCGATGATCGTGGCACTGTGCGCAGCCGACGGTCAAACCCAGCAGCGATGCGCCGACGATCTTCAACGTGTCGGCCACGACCTGCTCTGCTTCGGCCTGGCCGGACTTGCTCGCGGTGGGGTCGGGCGCGGTACGCAGGAAACCAGTTGCGACGAGTCGCTCGTACTGCTCCGGCTTCAGATTGGTCCATGGCTGCGGCGCTAGCTCATCGCCGGCCAATTGCTCGATCACGAACTGATCGAGCGGCTTGTCGGCGTTGAAGGACCGGATCACGTAATCGCGAAATCGCCAGGCATAGGGTCGCGGCGTGTCGGCGACGCCATCGCCTGCCGAGTCGGCGTAACCGACGACGTCGAGCCAGTGCCGGGCCCAGCGCTCGCCATACTGCGGCGACGCGAGCAAACGATCGAGCACCTTCTCATAGGCGTCCGGCGCGGCGTCGGCGAGGAACGCATCGATCTCTTTCTGCGTCGGCGGCAAGCCGAGCAAATCGAGGCTCGCCCGGCGTATCAACGTCAACCGGTCGGCGTCGTCCTGGAACGACAGCTTCTTCTCGCGCAGCTTCGTCAACACAAAGGCGTCGATCGGCGTCCGCACCCGATCGGCCGGCGCAAACGTCGCAGGCTCCAGGCGTTTGAGCGGTTGATAGAACCAGTAAGCCCGCTCATCGGGCGTGATGTCGATCCCCGGCGGCAGTGACATCGGTTCGGCACGCCGGGCGTGCGCGCCGCCCGCGATCCATTTCTCCACGATCGCGATCATCTCGGCCGGCACTTTCTTTTCCGTCGTCGGCATCTCGCCCGATTTCATGCGCTGCAAGAGCAAGCTCTTGGCCGGGTCGCCGGGAACCAATACCGTGCCGCTCTTGCCTCCCTTTTCCGCGAAACGCTTGAGCCGCAGGTCGAGACCGCCTTTGATTTTTTCGCCCGCGCCGTGGCAGTCGAGGCAGTACGCCTTCAAGATTGGCCGCACGTGCTGCTCGAACGTCAACGGTTCGTCGGCAATGGCGCGCGAGGCGGACAGGGCCAAGACAACGAGACTCAAACTTGCAAGCGTGGTTTTCATATGCGATGGAGCGCTGAGGGCTCAGCGCCTACGTCAGGCAGGGGAAAAATTGGCAGGACCGTTGGAGTGAAGTCTAACAGAATACGTTCGTAAAAGCAAATCGGGAACATGAGTAGAGTCGAGAGGTAGCGCGGCAGATTAGGCACGCCATGCGTGTTGCCGGCCCTTTCTGGGCTCTCCCGTTGATAGGTGCAACGCTGGGCAATTTGGCTGTGGCCGGCCAGATGATGGCGGCATAAGGTAGGGTGCATCTGGAAGCTCCCTATCCTCCGGTTCAAGGACGGACCCATGGCCAGCGCGAACGTCGAAATCCAAATGGATGTCCCTGCCGGTGTCACGATCGGCGAGTATGAGCGCATTGATGACGGCCACAGCTTCCACGTGTGCGTTGGCAGGCGACGCAAATCTTCGACACGGCCACGGATCGAGAGACGGCGGCGAAGGCGTTGCGTCAATGGATTGCCGACGCGCGTGCGACGGAGTTGGATTGGGAACCGTTTATCACGACGCTGGAAAATCACTGGGACGGCATCCTGGCTTACTTCGACGAACGCCGCACGAGTGGTCCGGTAGAAGGGCTCAACACGAAAATCCGCGTCGTGCTACGCCGTGCCTACGGCATCCGCAACTGCGCAACGCTGTGGACGCGAATCCTCCTGGATGTGAATTGGGCCTGGAGAAAAGTCGGCAACACGATCGGCGCCCTCCGCCACCTGGTCACCCGCATCCAGGCCCAATTTGCAGGGTGGTACACCTAGAAACGGAAGAGCCCATTTTGTTCATCGGGAACCGGACCTTTCTCTGTCTCTCAAGAAAAGGATCGCTTCTCAGAGATTTGCGGAACATGCGACTTTTTTTTGCGACCGACCCGATCTCAGCGAAATAGCTGGCGGGAAATACATGCAAGGAGCCCGGCTGGGCACAGTGACCGCACCGAGATGCTCCCACGAGCGTCCAATGGTACTACTTCCATGACGGCACCATCCGTGGTCCGTCTTCCGGTGAGGAAATCAGCCAGGCGGTCAGGTCGGCCAAGCGAGGAGGACGATGACGGTGGCCGTCCGAGCCAGGATTTCGAACGGTGCTATAAAGTCCAGAGTTGTGCTGGACCCGCAAGAACAGGGTGTTTTTCGACGATTTGCGGCAAGTCATTTCATGCAGCTGACTTGCGTCAAAAGCACCCAAAACCGGCTCAAATCGGGCTACGCCGTCAATTTTGGCCCGTCCTGTCATTCGGCATACTTCCAGCTGGGGTAGGCCTCCTCGGCGTCTCCGAACGGCTGCCGTAAGGCCTCTGCAATCGAGCGGGGCGGCGGCGCGGGATTCTTACTTCGATCTCAGCGCCGCCCGGCGTTACATTCACCGGCATGGGGTTTCCGGCAGCTGGGATGGATCTTTCTTTGGGGTCCGTGGCCGCTTAGCTGGTTTTCCAAAGAGCCACTGACGAACATGCTCCGTAACTGCCTTC